>JAGBVY010000040.1 GCA_017630115.1 Tidjanibacter sp.
ATTTTCAATTTTCAATTTTCTTTTTTTTGTTTATCTTTGCGGGCTCATTGGGCTCTCGTGAAGAGCTTTGAGTGAAATAATTGACCCTCGGGAAGGGTCGCAATAGTTTAATAATTAAAATTTTACGCAAAATGTCTGTAAAAATTCGTTTGGCTCGTCACGGTAAGAAAGGTTACGCCTTCTACCACATCGTAGCCGCAGATAGCAGGGCGCCACGCGATGGTAAGTTCATCGAAAAACTTGGTACTTACAACCCTAATACCAATCCTGCTACAATTGAGTTGGACTTCGAGAAAGCTCTGGCTTGGTTGCAGAAAGGCGCACAACCCACCGATACTTGCCGTGCAATCCTCTCCTACAAGGGCGTGATGTACAAGAAACACCTCCTTGGTGGTGTTGCCAAAGGTGCATTCGACGAGGCTACCGCAGAGGCTAAGTTCAACAAGTGGATGGGCGAGAAAGAGGCCAAAATCGCTGCTAAGAGCGGTAAGGTTGCTGCCGACAAAGCTGCTGCCCACAGGGCTGCCGTAGCTGAGGAGGTTAAGACCAAAGAGGCTATCGCTGCTAAAATCGCTGAGAAGAAAGCTGCTGCTGCCGCTGCTGCCGCTGAGGCTGCTGCTGAGCAGAGCGAGGAGACCGCAACCGAGGAGGCTTAGTAGTAGGCTCGCCTCGTAGGGAAAGAACAATAGGAAGCAAAGGAGTATTCGGCAAGGTGCTTTTGAGCACCGATGCACAAGCAAGGAGAAGCACAGATGAGCGCGTTTGCAGTAGCCAAAGTTGGCAAGAGTTTCGGTACTCACGGCGAACTGACCATCAACCTTTACGACACTTTCCCCGCGGACTTCACAATAGAGGAACCGCTGTTTGTCTATATCGACAAATTGGCGGTTCCTCTCTTTTTTGACCACTTCGAGCGCCGAGGTAAGAGTGGCGGAGTGGTCGCATTTGCCGACTTCGACACCACCTTGCGTGCTGCCGAACTCATTGGCAAAGAACTCTATATGGGTTTGGAGGAGGAATTGCTCGGCATTAGCTACAATGACGACGAGGAGCAACTCTCCGACGATGACGAGCTCTACCTTGAAGATATGGTGGGCTTTATGGCCACCTTCACAAACCACCAGAGCGAGGGTCGCATAGTCGATTTTGAGGATAGCGACTGGAATCCGCTCTTCATTATCGAACTGGATGGCCGTGAGGTTATGGTCCCCGCCACAGATGACTTTATTGTGGAGTATTCTCCCAGCCGAAAGAGTGTTTTATTTGATTTGCCAGAGGGGTTGATTGAGCTTAATTAACCACTATATAGGGCCTAACGGCCTGAGTTAAAATAAAAAAACTCGGGTATCTTTAATACCCGAGTTTTTTATGTGTCTAAGGTCTAACGTCTAACGTCCTAAGTCTACCGTCTACCGACGACCGTCTACCGACGACCGTCAACCGACCTAAGTCAAAAGACGTTCACTTTCCACTTTCTACTCTCAACTACAAAATTATGTAGGCCAGCCAAGCCAGTAGCCAAGCTACCGATGTGTTGTAGATAATGGTAAACCACATCCAACCTCTGCTGCCCGTTTCGGCCTTGATTGTTGCCAGTGTGCCTATGCAGGGGAAGAAGAGCAGGATGAAAATCATAAACGACAGGGCCGAGCGGGGTGTAATGCCACTATGGCTGACTATGTTTTTCGACAGCGAGGAGATGTCGTCGCCACCATACAGTACGGCCATTGTGCTTACAACCAACTCCTTGGCTGGTATGCTTGTGAGCAGTGCCACACCGGCCCTCCAATCGAGTCCGAGGGGGCGCATCACAGGTTCAATAAACTTGCCCACTTGTCCTATGTAAGAGCCCGCAAGGGCCTCGGAGGCATTGCCGCCTACGGTGGTGTCGGTTGTTGCACTTTCGGTGCTCTCTGCGCTCTCTGCGCTCTCTGCATCCACCACGCTCTCTACCACAGCAACAACCTCTGCTTGTGCTACCGCCTCGGCCTTGGGACGTGGGTAGTAGGAGAGTGCCCAGATGGCTATGGTGGCCAGAAGTATAGTTGTGCCAATTTTGCGTATATACTGTTCGCACTTGTCCCACATATGTTTCAGCGTAGCGCGCGCGGTGGGCATACGATAGGGAGGGAGCTCCATAACAAATGGGGTCTCATCCTTCTTGAACTTAGTGCCACGCAGCAGGCGTGCTGTAAGGAATGCCACCGCAATGCCGAGCAGATAGAGTCCTATGAGCACGGTGGCGGCGTGGCGGGGGAAGAATGTGCCTGCCAAGAGCAAAAATACGGGTAGGCGTGCGCTACACGATATGAAGGGGGTAACGAGTATGGTTATGAGTCTCGATGAGCGACTTTCGATGGTGCGTGTGGCCATAATGGCGGGCACATTGCAGCCAAAGCCCATAAGCAACGGTATGAACGACTTGCCGTGCAGACCCATACGGTGCATTAGTTTGTCCATAATAAAGGCGGTGCGAGCCATATAGCCCGAGTCCTCCATAAGCGAGATGAACAGATAGAGTATCAGGATGTTGGGTAGGAATACAGCCACGCTGCCCACGCCACTGATGATGCCTCCAACGAGCAAATCTCTCAGCGCTCCCTCGGGCATAACCGACCAAACCCACTCGCCAAGCCATCCAAAGGCCATCTCAATCCATTCCTGCGGATAGCCTCCGAGGGTAAAGGTGGCCCAGAACATAAACCACATAACCAGTATGAAGAGCGGGAAGCCGAGCCACTTATTGGCCACCAGACGGTCGATGCGGCGTGAGCGTAGGTTGAAGTCGCCCTCACCTGCCTTGAAAGTCTCTTCGAGCGCACCCGCAATAAAGCCATATTTGTAGTCGCTCAGCAGGGTTTCGATGTCGCTACCCGTCTCGCTACTCACCCTCTCGGCCAGCTCTTCTGCCTCGGCCACCCATAGCTCGTGGGTGCTACATACGGAGAGGAGTTTGAGAGCTTCGCGGTCGCCCTCAATAAGTTTTATGGCCCAGTAGCGTGTGGGGAACTGCTTGGGTAGGTCGGTTGCACCTCTGAGGCGGTCGGAGATTTGGCGTATAGCCTGCTCCATTGGCTGTCCGTAGTGGATGTGGACGTGGCGTGAGGTGGTGTTTTTGCCCTCAAAAAGTTCAATTATGGTGTCAAGTAGGTCGGTGAGTCCGTAGCCATTTTTGGCAATGGTCGGTATCATTGGCACACCAATCATCGCTCCGAGGGCCTTGTAGTCGAGTGTTGAGCCGCTCTTTTGTAGCTCGTCGTACATATTCAGAACCACCACTGTGCGCTGGTTGAGGTCGATAAGTTCGGTAGTCAGATAGAGGTTGCGTTCCAAGTTGGAGGCCACAACGGTGTTGAGAATTACATCGGGCATAGCGGTGTAGAGGTGTCCTCTGACATATACCTCCTCGGGGGTGTAGGCCGACAGCGAGTAGGTGCCGGGCAGGTCGGTGATGTTGATTTGGTAGCCCTTGTAACAGAGTGCCCCGAGTTTGGCATCGACCGTCACACCACTATAATTACCAACGTGCTCGCTGCTGCCCGAGAGGGCGTTGAAGAGCGAGGTCTTGCCACTGTTGGGGTTGCCCACCAAGGCGACGTTTATCTCGTTTTTACGCAGTGGCTTGCGAGAGTGGAGCTGACAATCGGTCAGGGCACAACCCTCGCAGGAGGAGCTACACATACTGCTGCCCGCCCCTTCGAGTGGTAGGTTGGCCTCGCCACGAGTCATCACCTCTATCATATCGGCCTCGCTTCGGCGCAACGAAACATCGTAGCCCATAACGGTGTACTTCACAGGGTCGTGCAGTGGTGAGTCCTGCACAGAGCAGACCTCGGTGCCTCTGACAAACCCCATCTCCATCAGTCGCTTGCGAAAGCCTCCGTGACCTGCAACTCGCACAATCACAGCCTTTTGACCTGTATTTAATTCCGAAAGTTTCATTTTTCGTCTGTTGTATCTGTTTGTGTGGGGTGGTGGTAGCCCCGTCTATTTTTGCAGCAGCAAAAATAGAGTTTCTTTGGCTGCGGGTCAATCGCCAAAAGTTGGTATTTACTCATTAGTTGTCGGCAATCAGTAGTCAGTTGTCAGTAGATTATGGGAGTTTAGGGAGTTTAGGGAGTGTAGAGATAGGGCCTATAAGCCCTATAAGCCCCATAAAAAACGCGGGTATCTTTTAATACCCGCGTTTTATTTTTGCCTTAGGTCGTTAGACGTTAGACGTTAGACGTTTGTCTTAAACATCTGTATTTGTGTTAAAATTGGCCGAAACGCTTTGATTTTGTAAAAAAGTTGTATCTTTGTGCCCGCAAGTGATTATGGGGTGCGGTGAGATTGCATGAGCCGTGCTGAGTGTCACCCAAGTAACATTATTAACTATTAAATTTTCAAAATTATGCAAGTTATTCAGATTAAAGGCGTTAAGCGCGAGCAGTTTGGCAAAAAGAGCGCCAAAGACATCCGTCGCGAGAATCTTATCCCCTGCGTACTCTACGGTAACGGTGGCGAGACTATCCACTTCTCGGTAGAGACCTCGGAGGCTAAAAAACTTATCTACACTCCCAAAAGCTACATCGTAGAGATCGACATCGAGGGTACCATTGAGAAAGGCGTTATGCGCGAGACTCAGTTCCACCCCGTTAAGGACTACTGCCTCCACATCGACTTCTTCCGTGTAGTTGCTGGCAAGCCCGTTGCAATTGAGATTCCTGTTAGCATCGTTGGTAACTCCGAGGGTGTTAAGGCCGGTGGTAAACTTCAAGTTCTCCGTCGCAAACTCGCAGTTTCGGGTCTTGAGGAGCACCTGCTCGACGAGTTGGTTGTTGACATCACCACCTTGGGTGTTGGCAAAACTATCAACGTTGGCGATTTGAGCTACGAGGGTCTTACCCTGCTCCAGCCTGCTAGCACTGGTGTTGTTGCTGTATTGGCAACCCGTCAGTCTGGTAAATAAGAGAATGCCTATCCTTGCGGACTATTCCGCAACGTAGTGCAGCAATTAAGCGGCCTCCCGATTTGCACAAGGCAAACTGCGAGGTCGCTTTCTTGTTGGCTCTCAGGTGGCTTGTAGCCGCCCTTGTGGGGGTGGTGTTCCTCTGCTCGGCATACATTTTGAACAATACTATAATAGAATCAAACAACAATAGATATGACTAAGTGTAAGAAAGAGAAAACTACTGCTGAAAATCAGCAGGTTAATAGCGAGGCTCAGGGTGCTGAGGCGGCTACTGAGAATGTGGCTCAAACGCCTGAGGCTGACAAAATGGCAGAGCAAAATGTGTCAGATGCTGACAAAACGGCAAGTGCTAATAGCGAGGCCGAGGAGTGGAAGGATAAGTATCTGCGCCTGTCGGCCGAGTTCGACAACTACCGCAAGCGTACCCTCAGGGAGAAGATGGAGCTAATTGAGAGTGGTGGCGAGGATGTCATCAAGTCGATGTTGGCTGTTATGGACGACTTTGAGAGGGCGTTGGGTGCAATGCAGAGTGCGACCGATGTGGCTGCTGTGCGTGAGGGTGTTGAGCTCATTTCGCAGAAGATGCGCGACACACTCCGAGGCAAGGGTGTGGTGGAGATTGAGGCCGTTGGCCAACCACTCGACACCGACCTCCACGAGGCTGTGGCTAAGTTCCCCGCAGGCGAGGAGAAGAAAGGCCTTGTGATTGATGTTGTACAGAAGGGTTACAAGTTGAAGGAGAAGGTTATACGTTATGCCAAAGTCGTAGTCGGCGAGTAGCGAGCGTATCTCGTGAGCGATTTCTGCGTTATGCTTTTGATTTTGCTCCTCATTTACGTCTTGTAAACTGCGTCGCAAAATCAAAACCAAGCCTTGAACTCGCCTCACGATATACACTCGCTGTGGTTCTGGGGGGTGATTTGGCACAAAAACCCCGCCACAAAACCCAGCCGCAGGCTAATTGGTAAAGTAGAAAACAAAATAAATAGTCGTTAGACGTTAGACATTGGACGTTAGACATAATTATGGCAAAGAGAGATTACTACGAGGTGCTTGGCGTTGAGAAGAATGCCAGTGCCGACGAGATAAAGAAGGCCTACCGCAAGGCAGCCGTTAAGTATCACCCCGATAAAAATCCGGGCGACAAAGAGGCCGAGGAGAAATTTAAGGAGGCTGCCGAGGCCTACGATGTGCTATCCAATCCCGACAAGAGGGCTCGTTACGACCAGTTTGGCCACGCCGGTATGGAGGGTGGTGCAGGCGGCTACGGTGGTGGCGGCTTTGGTGGCGGCTTCACTATGGAGGATATCTTCCGCAACTTTGGTGACATCTTTGGCGGTCATTTTGGTGGCGGCTTTGGTGGCTTTGGTGGTGGAGGCGGTTCGCGTTCGGGCCGCAGGGTCAATCGTGGCAGCGACCTGAGGGTGAAGGTGCGCCTCTCGCTCAAAGAGATTGCCGAGGGTTGCACCAAGAAGATTAAGATAGCCAAGCAGATAGCTTGTGACCAGTGCGGTGGCTCAGGTGCTAAGGACTCCAATAGCTACTCCACCTGCCCCAACTGCAACGGTGCGGGCTACACCATCGAGACTGTCAATAGTTTCTTTGGTAGGGCGCAGACCCAAAGGGTGTGTCCTACCTGCTCGGGCGAGGGAAAGGTTATCACATCGCCCTGCTCGAAATGTCGTGGCGAGGGTGTAGTGCGTGGCGAGGAGGTAGTGGAGATTCGCATCCCCGCAGGCGTGGCCGAGGGTATGCAACTCTCTGTTAGTGGCAAGGGCAATGCTGCCCGCCACGGAGGCATCTCAGGCGACCTGTTGGTTGTAATCGAGGAGGAGCCCAACGACCTCCTTGTGAGGGATGGTAGCGACCTGCTGCACAACCTGAAAATACCCGTAACCACAGCCATCTTGGGTGGTGAGGTAGAGGTGCCCACCATCGACTCGAAGGCTCGCATCAAAATTGCTGCCGGCACTCAGGCGGGTAAGGTGTTGCGCCTGAAAGGTAAGGGTCTGCCCGAACTAAATGGCTACGGCCGAGGCGACA
This sequence comes from Tidjanibacter sp., assembly GCA_017630115.1. Classification (GTDB taxonomy): domain Bacteria; phylum Bacteroidota; class Bacteroidia; order Bacteroidales; family Rikenellaceae; genus Tidjanibacter. The sequence goes on from JAGBVY010000040.1 coordinate 6,998, forward strand.
TCTTGGTTATTGTCGATGTTGTCATCCCCACCAAGCTCACCTCCGAGGAGAAGAAGCTTCTGGAAAAACTTGCCGACCAGCCCAACTTCAAAAAGACGGAGACCCCCAAAGGCGAGCAAAACATTTTTGATAGGATGAGGAATTTTTTTAGTTAATTTTCCTACCTTTGTGCTTTGACGATTCTGGCTGGTGATTTCTGCGTTACGCTTGCCTCGGAAATCCTCATTTACGCCTAGTAAACTGCGGTTTCCTCAGCTTCGCGGAGCAAGCTCCGTTTTGTGAGGGTGGTGCTCCCGACCGAGTGTTCGCCCCACGACCATTCCTCCCCTATGTCAGGGGAGGATGCCCAAAGGGCAGGAGAGGTTAGTCGCGCCACAGGCTGAGAGCTGAGAGCTGAGAGGACTGGGAAGTCCCAGTGAACCCAGTAAGCCCAGTAAACCCAGATGATAGAGCGTTAAGTTGAGAGTAAAATTTAGAAAATAGAGCATAACTATGTTTGGAATAGGTCAATCATTGAGGCGCAAACCTCGTCAATTTAGCTACAATCCCCGTTACTACGATGCCGAGCAGGAGGCTCGCAATCAGCGTCGTATTGAACTGGGTCACGCACCCATAGAGAGCGACCCAAAAGCAGAACGCAAGCCGGGCGACCTTTTGCGTGCTCGTGCCGAGCAGCGTCACCACAAGTCGGAAGAGTTGGTGGCTGCACGTCGCAAGAGCAACGCTATGAGGTTTGTCTTTGTGATTATGCTCATCATTGGTTTCTACGCCCTATTGCGTAGTATCAACTTCTAAGCCCAGAGAGAAGAGTTTTTTTACTAACAGGAAAGCCAAGTGAAAATCAGAGTATTGCCTGATTCGGTTGCCAATCAGATTGCCGCAGGAGAGGTTGTGGGCAATCCTTCGTCGGTGGTCAAGGAGCTCACTGAGAACTCCATCGACGCAGGAGCTACATCCGTCACCATCAACTTCCGTGCCGATGGCAGGGAGTTGGTGCAGGTCATCGACAATGGTTGTGGTATGAGTCCTGCCGATGCAAGGCTCGCTTTCGACAAGCACGCAACAAGCAAAATTGCCTCGCTTGACGACATCTACACCCTGACAACATTTGGTTTTCGTGGTGAGGCTTTGCCCTCGATTGCTGCGGTGGCCGAGGTGGAACTTACAACCCGCACTGCCAACGACGAGCTTGCCACACGCATAGTGATTGACGGAGGCGAGTTTCGCTCACAAGATATGGTTGTTGCCCCGGTGGGTAGCAACTTCAAGGTGTGCAACCTTTTTCACAATGTCCCCGCAAGGCGCAAGTTCTTGGAGAGCAGCGAGCGCGAGGCGGGTAAAATAAAAACCGAGTTCCGTAGAGTAGCTCTGTGTCATCCTGAGGTGGCCTTTGCGCTCTATCGCGACGACGCACCCCTGTTCAACCTCCCTGCCACAACGCTCAAACAGCGCATAGCTGCACTTATGGGCAAGGTGGTGGCCTCGCAGCTCTTGGAGCTCTCGACCACCACAACCATAGTCAAGGTGGAGGGATTTGTGGGGCGTCCTGAGTGTGCCAAAAAACGCAAAGACGAGCAGTTCTTTTTTGTTAATGGCCGTTTCTTCAAGAGTCCATATCTACATAGGGCTGTTATGGCGGCCTACGAGAAAATCATACCTGCGGGCCTGACCCCTTCCTACTTCATCTATCTTACGGTCGATACCGAGAAGGTCGATGTCAATGTCCACCCCCAAAAGACCGAGGTCAAGTTTAGCGAGGATAGCGAGATTTGGCAGATTGTAAATGCTGCCGTCAGGGAGTCGCTGGCCAAGACGGGTGCAATCCCAATGATGGATTTCGAGGACGACGGCGGCATTGAGATACCCGTCTTTTCGGGTGTGCGCGAGGGTGGTCTTTCGGAGCCTCGCACCAACATAAACCCCTTCTACAACCCCTTTGCCGAGCGCCCTGCTGTGGGAGGAGGCTCTGGTGGGCGTGGTGTGGCAAATGGCGGATATAGCCCCTCGATGATTGCCGAGAGAGCCGAGGCCTACCCAACCACCCCTGAGGAGGATGAAGGCGAGGGTAGGAGTGGCTGGTGGGGCCAGATGGAGGAGTTCGCACCCGAGAGTGAGGCCGAGCAGATGAGCTTCGAGGGTGAGGGCTTCGACTCGTCGGGTCGCTTTGAGGGTATGATAGCGCTCTCGTCGGGCTATGTGGCCACAAAATACAACGGCAGACTCGCCATAATCGACGTTGCCAAGGCGCGTGAGTGGATGTTGCTGCGCTACTACCTTGGCGCTATCGACAGCAATAGCCCCATTGTGGGCGAGCGCCTTATCTTCCCCGAGCACAAATGTTTCTCCTACGATGATACCCTCTTCCTGAGTCAATACCGCGACTACTTCCTCGCTATGGGTTTCGACTACGAGATTGTGGGCGACAACACCATCGAACTGTCGGCCTACCCCGCCGAGATGGCCGACTCGTCCAATGTGGAGATGGTTATCTACGATATGATCGACTCGTTGCGTGATGGCATAGGCTCTCCTGAGCGTGAGCGTAAGGAGCGTTTGGCAAGAATTTTGGCAAGGTCGAACAGTAGCTTCTCGGGAGTTGTTGAGGAGGGTAGCGGAGTATTGGAGAGTATCCTGAGCGCTCTGAATGAGTGTGTAGAGATGCGCCGTGAGGATAGCGGCTGGGGCGATGTTGTCCGCATTGTCGATAGCTCTCTGCTGAGCTCCTTGTTTGAAAAGTAAGAATCTTTTTTTGAGTCGGAATCGAAATATGAGTACAGAATACTATCGTTCGCAGTTTAATGTGCCAATGGTTGTCAAAAACCTCTTGATAATCAATGCGTTGGTTTTTCTTACGCAGACGCTCCTTCCCAGTGAACTGAAAGGTTGGTTCTACGAAACCTTTGCACTGAGCTTTCCCCCAACGTTCAGGACCATATTTCAGTCGCTGACCTATATGTTTATGCACGCCAACTTTTCGCACCTCTTCTTCAATATGTTTGCCCTCTGGATGTTCGGACGTATTGTGGAGTACGATTTGGGCTCGAAGCGTTTTCTTGCCTACTACCTCATCTGCGGTGTGGGTGCGGGCCTCATACAGTTGGGCGTAAACTATGTTGAGGTATCGTCGCTCTTGGCTCAGGGTTATATGTCGGTGCCTCGCTTCACGACGGTGGGTGCCTCGGGTGCTGTCTTTGGCCTGCTACTGGCCTACGGTATGCTCCATCCCAACAATATCATTATGCTGATGTTCCCTCCCATTGCGCTGAAAGCCAAATGGTTTGTGGTCATCTATGGTGTGTTGGAACTGATGGGCGGTGTAGCCTCTTCGGGCTCCAATGTGGCCCACTTTGCCCACTTGGGCGGTATGCTCTTTGGCTTTGTGCTGCTGCGCTACTGGAAGAAAAACAACAAGATTTGGTATTAGCCACCTGCTATGAGGAGTAAGAAAAGCGGATACTATACACCCGAACAACGCAAGGCCCACAGGGAGCGCCCCGCGGGAGGTCGCCGTCGTGCCGTTATGACCATCACCGACTTGGTTATGGTTGTGGTGTCGGTGGCGGCAGCTGTGGCACTCTTGGCGGCACTCTTGGCTAAGGTTATCGACCCTCGCACCACAACCCTCTTTGCCTTTGCAGGCTTGGTCTATCAGCTCATCTATATTGCCAATGTGGCCACAATGCTATGGTGGGTGGTGCGTTGGCGTAGGTGGTTTGTGCTCTCACTGGCAATGGTATTGCTCGGTTATAGCAATATATCTCTCTTCTATCGCTCCGATATGAAGAGCCGCCAACCCGAGGTGGAACGCTCCAAGGAGGATTTGGTGGTGGCCAGCTTCAATGTGGCTAGTTTCAATGACCCCAATAAGGACGACGAACTGAGTGCCAAGGATATTATAGCCAAGTGGGTTGGCGAGGAGGGGGTGCAACTCATCTGCTTGCAGGAGTCCTACTTCCATACCAAAGAGATACTCAATAGCTTCAAGGAGCAGTGTGGTCGTATGAACTACTCGCTTTTTATTAGCTCCATACCCGAAAAACGCAACAATGATAGTGGCGGTGGATTTACTATTCTGAGCGCCTATCCTATTGTGCGTCACGGTATTGCCGACGAAGACGAAAGCAATATCAACGCAGTGTGGGCCGATGTGAAAATAGGTCGCGACACACTCCGAGTGGTCAATGCCCACCTCCAATCTACGGGCATCGACAATGAGGAGCGTAGTCAGACTCTCACCGCCCAAATCATCGACGACACCCTCGCCAAAGCCAAACTCTCTAAGGTTGCCCACAAGATGATGGACAACTACCGCAAGCGAGCTATTGAGGCCGACAATGTGGCTCAGGTGGTGAGCTCCTCGCCCTATCCCGTGGTGGTTTGTGGCGACTTCAACGACCCTCCCGTTTCATACACCTATCGCACCATTCGTGCCGGCCGACTCTTGGATAGCTTTGTAGAGGGCGGACGTGGTACGGACTTCACCTTTAAGGGGCTCTACAACCTCTTCCGCATCGACTATATTCTCCCCGACGAGGAGCACTTCGACATTAAGGAGTATGGGTCGTTTGACTTGGGATGTTCGGACCATAAGGCTGTGAGAGCTAGGTTGTTGTTTAGGTCTAACGACTAACGGCTGTGCCTTGTTTTCGGCTGTGCCTTGTGGGTGCTTTTTGCACCAAACTACGATAGGTGGCTTCCTCATTTGCGTTAAGCAAACTGCGGAGCCACCTTCTTGTTTGGCACAAAAATCCCTCCACAAAACCCAGCCGACCTTCTCCCGACCGAATTTTCGCCCCACAACCACTCCTCCCCTATGTCAGGGGAGGTGTCGCGTAGCGACGGAGAGGTTAG
>JAGBVY010000041.1 GCA_017630115.1 Tidjanibacter sp.
AGAATATCAACACACAGACCTATGCTATCGAGCGTGGAGGTATGTAGGCTGCCGACTTGGTAATGGCGGTAAGTAACCTAACGCGTAATATTGTTATTAATAAATATGGTATCCCAGCCGAGAAGGTTATGACGGTGCACAACGCCGTACGTTTCGCCGAGGGAAATCAGGAGGAGGAAGAGCGTGGCGTGAAGGACAAGATTGTTACCTTCCTCGGACGTATCACCTACCAGAAAGGCCCCGACTACTTTGTGGAGGCGGCTGCCAAAGTGCTCAAACGAACCCAGAATGTGAGGTTTGTGATGGCAGGCAGCGGTGATATGATGAACCACGTTATCCGCCGTGTGGCAAGGTTGGGTATTGCCGACAAGTTCCACTTTACGGGCTTCCTGAGGGGTGCCGATGTGCAGAAGATGTTTGCACTGAGCGATGTGTATGTGATGCCTTCGGTGAGTGAGCCCTTCGGTATTTCGCCTTTGGAGGCTATGAAGTCCAACGTTCCTACGATTATCTCCAAACAATCGGGTGTGGCCGAGGTACTCGACTACGCCGTGAAGGTGGATTATTGGGATGTTGATGCAATGGCCGATGCTATTTATGGTTTGGTTACCTATCCCGCTCTGGGCCAGTTGTTTGCACGCAAGGGCTTGGAGGAGGTTACGGGCCTTAAATGGAACAATGCAGCCGCTAAGATTAAGGCCGGCTACGAGCGAGTGATAAATGAGAATAAATAAAAAAGCACAATAGATATGAAAACAGTATGCCTATACTTTCAGGTTCACCAACCCCTGAGACTTAAAACTTACAGGTTCTTCAATATGGGTAAGGACCACAACTATCTCGACGTTTCGGCCAACCGCTCGATTATGCAGCGTGTGGCAGCTGAGTGCTATCTGCCAATGAACAACCTCCTGCTGAGGCTCATCCGCGAGAATGAGGGCGCTTTCAAGGTGACTTTCTCCATCTCGGGCTTGGCTATCGAGCAGTTCCGTAGCTACACCCCTGAGGTTTTGGACAGCTTCCGCGAGCTGGCTGCAACGGGATGTGTGGAGTTTTTGGCCGAGAGCTACTCCCACTCGCTCTCGTCACTCATCTCTCCCGAGGAGTTTAAGCGCGAGGTTGATGCTCACGTTGAACTTATCAAGAGCGAGTTTGGCTATACCCCCACCTCGTTCCGCAATACGGAGCTTATCTACTCCGACCAGATTGGCGAGCAGGTAGCAGCAATGGGATTTAAGGCAATGTTGGCTGAGGGCGCCCGCCACGTCTTGGGTTGGAAGAGCCCCAACTTTGTCTATGCCAACGCTTTGGACCAGAAGCTCAGAGTGCTGTTGCGTAACTACAAACTCAGCGACGATATCGCTTTCCGCTTCTCCAATCAGGGCTGGGGCGAGTGGCCTCTGACGGCAGATAAGTATGCAGGTTGGATTGCCGACGACAATACTACCGGCGAGGTGGTCAATCTCTTTATGGACTACGAAACCTTTGGTGAGCACCAGAAGTCGTCGTGTGGTATCTTTGATTTTGTGGCCGCTCTGCCCAAGGCAATGCTATCGACAGGCGCATTGCGATTTGGCACTGTGACCGAGACTGCTGCTGAGAATCAACCCACTGGTGTTCTCTACTGTACTCACGCAATGTCGTGGGCCGATGAGGAGAGGGACGTTACGGCTTGGCTTGGTAATGAGTTGCAGAACGAGGCCTTCGGCAAACTCTATGGCTTGCAGGAGAAGGTGCACGCACTCAACTTGCCCGACTTCAACTATGTATGGAATTTTATGAAGGCATCCGACCACTTCTACTATATGGCAACCAAGTGGTTCTCGGACGGCGACGTACATAGCTACTTCAATCCCTACGACTCGGCCTACAATGCCTTTATCAACTATATGAACGTACTGAGCGATTTCTCCAACGAGCTCGACTTGGCTATGGCTGAGCAGGGTGCTACCGAGCAGGAGAAGCCCGCCGAGCAGGAGAAGCCCGCACGCAAGTGCGCCCCTAAGAAGGCCCCTGCCAAGAAGGCTCCTGCAAAGAAGAGTACCAAGAAATAGGACTTTGTAGAGTAATTGTAGAACACAACTTGGGTGCAAGAGTTGCCCAAGTTGTGTTTTTTTTACTACCTTTGTATGGGTATGAAAACGAATTACAATCGTAATCTTTGGCTTAGGTGGGGCGTGCCGGCGCTCTATCTGGTGCTCTGTGGACTCTACTTTTCGCCCATTGCAACCCCCTATAAACTCACCTATCCGCTCTTGTGGCTTACTTGTGCATCGCTCTTTTGCCGCAGACCAATCTTTACGTTAGCACTGATATTCTCAGCCTTGGGCGATTGGTTTGGAGCTACGGGCGGACTGATATGGCAGATTGGTGCTTTTGCTTTGGCGCAACTCTGCTACCTACTGCTTTTGCTACACCGTAGGGAGGGTAGGGTGACTTTGTGGAGGGTGGTTGCTGCTGCGTTGGTGCCTATGGCTCTGATGGTTGCGACCATCTGTCGCTTTGTTCCGGCTATTGACGAAGGTGTCGTTAAGGTGGGTGTGGTTGTCTATGCACTGCTGATTGGCTCAATGGCTACCGTAGCCTTGCTCTCGAAGAGTTGGCTCATTGGTGGGGGTGCGGTGCTGTTTATGCTCTCCGATTTTCTGCTTGCTCAACAGATTTTCGTCACCTCCAACCCTCTGCTACTCAATGTATCGCTTGCGCTCTATTTTGCAGGTCAGCTACTCTTGTGGGTGGGGCTTTACATTGGAGAAAAAAGGAGGTAGGCCCTCCTTTTGTTGTCTATACGGCTTTGGCTGTGGCAAATACAGCTATGCTGATTTTCGCATTGGGGCAGGCCTTTTTGATGGCCGAGGCGCAAGAGAGTATGGTTGCTCCCGAGGTTAGTACGTCGTCGATGAGGAGTATGTGTTTGCCCTCAAACTTCTCGGGCGCAGTCAGGCGAAATATGTCGGCCACATTGTCCCACCTTTCGTCGCGATGTTTGAGTGTCTGGCTCGGATTGTTGGTGTGGCGCACAAGGGTGCGACTATCCAGTGGGCGTGAGAGCGCTTCGGCAACCCCCTCGGCTATGTATTCGGCCTGATTGTATCCTCGGCGTAACTTCTTGACAACGTGGAGCGGTACGGGCACAACCACATCTACGTCGTAGAACAATCCCCCTGCGGCAAGCTCTCCTCCCAACCACTGACCCGCTTCAAGGGCCTCGCGCCAACACCCCTCATATTTGAATTCATAGACCAAGTTGCGCCAGCCACTCTGACGTGGAAACTCCACAAGGGCAGCAGCGTGCTCTATGGGCTGCATCTCGCGCAACCTATCGAGCAGTCCGTTGTGGGCTTTGTGAGGGTGGTCCGTAAGGGGAGCCGAGGCTCTGCATAGGGTGCAGACAAGCCTCTCGCCTTCGGCGAGTTGTTTGCCACATACGGGGCAGATGCGCGGAACAAATAGGTGGAAAATATTGCCAAGTAGGCCCATAGGAGAAGGTTGTGTGCTTGGATGTGGGTGGGCATCTGGTTACTGAGGGTCGATGTTGATGCTTACGGCTATGCGTCGGAAAAATTGGTCTTTGCCAAACTTCCTTAGGGCCTCGGCAATGAGCACCTTGCTATCGGCAGGCGAGCTTCCTCGCTCAATACGAATCATAATCTCCATAATGTAGGTCTGGGCAATGTGGCCCACAGCAGGAACGTGTGCATCGGTCACGCCACGTCCAAGCAGCGCTCGTAGCTCTGCCGAGAGGGCTCTCGCTCCACGAGCAAGCAACTCGGGGGAGGTGTGTTTGAGTGTTAGCACCACCAAACGTGTGAAGGGTGGGTAGCCAAATGCCTTGCGGTCGCTGAGCTGAGTCATAGCCATAGCCCTATAATCGCCTCGTGCGGCCTGCACGATTGTGGGGTTTTGTGGTTGGGCGGTTTGGATTATGGTGTGGCCCTGATTGTCGGTGCGACCCGAGCGACCCGTAATCTGCACAATGGTCTGGAATGTTCGCTCCTCGGCCCTAAAATCGGGACGACAGAGTAGGTTGTCGGCATTGAGTACTCCAACAACCGACACGCCGGCGAAGTCGAAACCCTTGGTAATCATCTGTGTGCCAACGAGTATGTCGCTCTCGCCACGCTCGAAAGCACCAACAACACTCCTCAGACGTCCGGGCGAGGCGGCTACGTCGCCATCGAGCCTCGCCACGCGAGCCTCGGGGTAGAGCTGGGCCACACTCTCCTCTATTTTCTCTGTGCCAAATCCTTGTGGTAGAGGCTCACCCTTGTGGCACGAGGGGCACGAGGTGGGGGCTTCTGTGGCATAGCCGCAGAGGTTGCATCGTAGCTGAGAGCCTTTTTTGTAGTAGGTGAGCGTCACACCACACTGCGGACAGCGGGCGCTCCACCCACACGAAGGGCACTCAATATAGGGGGCAAAACCGCGTCTATTCTGAAAGAGCATCACCTGTCGGTGGTCGGCAAGGGCGGTGTCGATAGCGTCGCGTAACTCTTTGCCTAAGTGACCTTTACGTTCGCCACGCTGGGCGCTCTTTATGGTGTCGGATATGGTTACTTGTGGTAGCTGACCCTCGCCATAGCGCTCGCCGAGCCAGACGTAGCCGTAGCGACCAATGTAGGCGTTGTGGAAACTCTCCAACGAAGGGGTTGCGCTACCCAAGAGGCACTTTGCGCCGAGGTTGTGGGCCATCCACACTGCCACATCGCGTGCCGAAAAACGAGGTGCAGGGTCGTTCTGCTTAAAGCTCGCATCGTGCTCCTCATCGACAATGATGAGTTGCAGGTTGTTCAGCGGTAGCAGTATGGCCGAGCGAGTGCCAACAACAATCTCGCCCCCCTCGGAGCGACTCAGTTTTATGTACATCTCGGTGCGGGCACGAGCCGTCAGGCCTGAGTGGTAGATTGTCAGTCCGTCGCCAAAGGCCACCCTCAGGCGCGAGATAAGTTGCTCCGTCAGAGCGAGTTCGGGTATGAGGTAGAGCACCGAGCCACCCGCTCGCAACACTTGGTCGGCAAGATATATGTAGAGCTCTGTCTTGCCGCTCGAAGTGATGCCGTGCAGAAGGGTGGTGTTGTGTCGCTCGAAACAAGAGCCTATGGAGTCTAAGGCCTTTTGTTGTGCCTCGGAGAGGGTTGCTTTGCGTGTTAGTCGCGCTGCAAGGTAGTGGGGTGTGCGCTCACGAGAGGTAAGCTCCAAGATGCCACTCTCCACCAACTTCATTACCACGCTCCACGAGGCCTGAAACATCGAACGAGGTACTTCGCCCTCGAAAACGTGCTCCTCGCCCAAAGCCTCGCAAAACTCCATCATAGCGGCATATTGAGCCTTACGACGGGGCAGGAGCGAGTCGAGAGCTTGGTTGAGTTGCTCGGTGGTGTGGATTGTGGGCGAGAGCGAGAGCACCTGCTCACGTCCGAGCGAGAAAATCTGCTGCGAAAAGAGGTCGTCGTCGGTGGCGGAAGGTTTTAGTAGCGACGGCAGGGCCGCACGCATAACCTCGCCAATGGTACACATATAGTAACCCGCAATCCACTCCCATAGGGCAAGTTGCTCCACGCTGGCCAAAGGCTCCGAGCGAACAATCGAGCCGATGGGACGTATGCGCTTGTAGGGAGGAGTGTTGTGGTGCAGACGGCAGACAATGGCTGTGTAGAGCTTCTGCTTACCCAAGGGCACTGCCACACCCGACCCCACGTTGATAGTATCGCACAACTCATCGGGTACTACAAACGTCAGCGTTGGTAGGGCCAGAGGAAGGATTACATCAGCATAGAGTTGCTCCATATTATGCGGGGTCTTTGGGGGTCTGAAAAGCTTGCTTGCTGTCCTCGTAGAGGACAAATAAAACTATTTTGCCCCCTTGGGGTAAACAATTCTTTACAAAAATAGATAAAAATCGGGAAAAAGGTTGTACCTTCGTGACGAAATATAAAGTTTAATGAAATGAAACTCTTAAAACCTACCTTCGGGGGTATTGTGACTTGGGTCAAAGACCTCCTTTTGATTACGATTGGCGTGGCAATCTATGCCTTTGCTTGGACTGGAATTATCAACCCTGCCAACGGTATGGGTGGCGGTGCAACCGGTTTTGCTCGTCTGGTGTGTGAGCTTACCGGCGGTATTGATGGTGGCGGTGTGCCCATCGGTGTGACCTTCTTTATCTTCAACGCCGTATTCCTGATTATATGCGTGCTGCTGCTGGGCGCTAAGTTTGGTATCAAGACCATCTATGCAATCTTGATGACTTCGGTGTTGATGACCTTGTTTGAGGGTATTTTGCCCCACGAGGGTATCTTCCCCGCATTGTCTCAGGACAAACTCCTATCCTCTATCCTTGGTGGTATAGTTATGGGTATCGGCGTGGCCAGCTGCTTGCTTATGGGTGGCTCGACTGGTGGTAGCGACCTGATTGCAATGATTGTTACAAGGTACTTAAACCTGAGCTATTCGCAGGTTGTGGTATTTGTCGATATTTTCATTATCGGCTCCTCCTACTTTGTGTTTGGTGGCGACATTATGATTACAATCTACGGTTTTATTACTACGGCAGTCTTTGGCTATGCGAGCAATATGGTGCTCTCGGGCGACAAACAGTCATTGCAGATTTTCGTCTTCTCGAAGGACTACGACGCTATTGCCGACGTGGTTTCCAATAGGTTGGAGCGTGGTGTGACCCTGCTCAATGGTACGGGCTACTACTCCAAGAAGGATGTGAAGATTGTGATGATTGTATGCCGTAAGAATGAGCTCGGTATGATGATGAGGGCTATTAAGGGCGTAGATAGCCAGGCCTTCATCTCGGTGGCCAACGTTATGGGTGTCTATGGCGAGGGCTTCGATAAGTATAAAATCGCAGGCAAGAAGGAGCTGAAAGCTGTGAAGAAGACCGAGGGTATCATCTAATTTTGCGGATGTGTCTCTTGGCAAACAAAAGAGAGTTAGTTAGGTAAATAAGAGCAAAACAGAGATAAACGACAATGAGTAAAAAAGAGTATAAGAGATATTTGGTGACATCGGCCCTGCCCTATGCCAATGGCCCTGTTCACATCGGCCACTTGGCTGGTGTCTATGTTCCCTCGGACATCTATGTGCGCTACTTGCGTCTTAGGGGTAGGGATGTGATTTGGGTGTGCGGCAGCGACGAGCACGGTGTGCCCATCACTATTAAGGCGCGTAAAGAGGGTGTGACCCCTCAGGATGTGGTCGATAAGTACAATGCCATCATAAAGAGCTCCTTTGAGGGCTTGGGTATTTCGTTTGACATCTATTCGCGCACAACTTCACCCACCCACTACAAGACAGCTTCGGAGTTCTTCCGCACACTCTACGATAAGGGTGTCTTCTCGGAGGCAACCTCCAAGCAGTATTACGACGAGGAGGCCAAAACTTTCCTTGCTGACCGCTATATTATGGGTACTTGCCCCCACTGTCAGGCTGAGGGTGCCTATGGCGACCAGTGTGAGAAGTGTGGCTCGACCCTGAACCCCACCGACCTTATCAATCCCAAGAGTATGATTTCGGGCTCGGCCCCTGTGATGAAGGAGACCACCCACTGGTACTTGCCTCTGGATAAGTATGAGCCCAAACTGAGGGAGTGGATTTTGGAGGGCCACAAGGAGTGGAAGAGCAATGTCTATGGCCAGTGCAAGTCGTGGATGGATTTGGGATTGCAGCCTCGTGCCGTAAGCCGCGACCTGAACTGGGGTATCCCCGTGCCTGTTGAGGGTGCAGAGGGTAAGGTGCTCTATGTTTGGTTCGATGCCCCCATTGGCTACATCTCGGCCACCAAAGACCTCACCCCCGACTGGGAGAAGTATTGGAAGAGCGAGGATACCAAGCTGGTACATTTCATTGGTAAGGACAATATCGTCTTCCACTGCATCGTATTCCCCGCAATGCTTATGGCTCACGGCGACTATATCTTGCCCGAGAATGTGCCTGCCAACGAGTTCCTCAACTTGGAGGGCGACAAGATTTCCACCTCGCGCAACTGGGCAGTATGGCTCAATGAGTACTTGGAGGATATGCCCGGCAAACAGGATGTGTTGCGCTATGTGCTCTGCGCCAACGCCCCCGAGACTAAGGACAACGACTTCACTTGGAAAGACTATCAGGCACGCAACAACAACGAGCTTGTGGCTGTGTTGGGCAATTTTGTCAATCGCGCACTGGTGCTTACCCACAAATACTATGGTGGCGTAGTGCCTGAGGCTGGCGAGCTTAACGACTACGACAAGGAGATTCTCGCCGAGCTGCCCCGCATTAAGGTTGCTTTGGAGGAGAACTTGGAGAACTACCGCTTCCGCGAGGCACTCAAAGAGGCTATGAACATTGCTCGCTTGGGCAATAAGTACTTGGCCGACACCGAGCCTTGGAAGGTGGTTAAGACCGACCCCGAGAGAGTCAAAACCATACTCAACGTAGCACTTCAAATTGTGGCCAATACGGCTGTGGCTATCGAGCCATTTATGCCTTTCAGTGCCGAGAAGTTGCTCCGTATGCTGGCAATCGAGAAGATCGACTGGGAGCAGATTGGTAGCAGCAATATCGTTGAGGCAGGCCACACTATCTCAACCCCCGAGCTGTTGTTTGAGAAGATTGAGGACGATGTTATTGAGCGTCAGGTAAAGAAACTCGACGATGCCAAGAGGGCCAATGAGGCGGCCAATGCTAAGGTGGCCGAGCAGAAGGATAGTGTTAGCTTCGACGACTTCGGCAAGATGGACATCAGGGTTTCGACCGTTGTGGCTGCCGAGAAAGTGGCCAAGACTAAGAAGCTCTTGAAGCTGACCGTCGATACGGGTATTGACACTCGTACTATTGTGTCGGGCATTGCCGAGTACTACACCCCTGAGGAGTTGGTTGGTCGCCAGATTCTGGTGCTGGTCAATCTGCTGCCTCGTGAGTTGAAAGGTATCACCTCGGAGGGTATGATTCTGATGGCCTCCGATGCTACGGGTAAGCTCACCTTGTTGGCTCCTGAGCAGAATGTACCCAATGGCTCGCAGGTTGGTTAGTCGATGTGGCCAGAGCAGAGAAAAATGGAGAATAAAAGACTTAAAAGAGTTAAACTATAATCACAAACATTTTCCTAAAACTATTTTTGAAATGAAAGACATTAAATGGCAAGAGCTTGGTTTTAGCTATGTAAAAACCGACTACAACACCCGCTGTGTATGGAAAGATGGCGCTTGGGGTAAGGTTGAGGTAAGCGACAGCGAGTACCTCCCCATCCATATGGCTGCTACCTGTCTCCACTACGGTCAGGAGGTTTTCGAGGGTTTGAAGGCTTTCCGTGGTGTTGATGGCAAGGTACGTTTCTTCCGCTTGGAGGAGAACGCCAAACGTATGCAGCGTTCGGGCGAGTATCTGCGTATGCAGGTGCCCAGCATCGAGCTCTTCGAGGAGATGTGTACCAAGGCTGTTGAGGCCAATGCAGAGTACATTCCTCCCTATGGCACTGGCGCATCGCTCTACTTGCGTCCTTTGCTGATTGGTACTGGTGCTCAGGTGGGCGTTAAGGAGGCTACCGAGTACACCTTTGTAGTGTTTGTAACCCCCGTAGGTCCCTACTTCAAAGAGGGCTTCAAACCTATCACCGTTACTTTGGAGCGTCTTTATGACCGCGCTGCTCCTCACGGTACGGGCCACACTAAGGTTGGTGGTAACTACGCAGCTTCGATTGGCTCGGGCTCGCGCGCTCACGCCGCAGGCTTTGCCAATGTGCTCTACCTCGACCCCAGCGAGAAGAAGTATATCGATGAGTTTGGTGCCGCCAACTTCTTCGGTATCAAAGAGGGTAAGTATGTAACTCCCGACTCGTCGTCGGTATTGCCTTCGATTACCAATATGTCGCTCCGCACCCTTGCTGAGGATCTTGGTTTGAAGGTTGAGAATCGTCCTATCCCCGTTGAGGAGCTTGCAACATTCGACGAGACTGGTGCTTGCGGTACAGCTGCTGTTATCTCGCCCGTTGGTCGCATCTACGATCCTCTGACCCAAGAGTACTACGAGTATGGCACCGAGGCTGGTCCTATGAGTGTTAAGCTCTACACCCTCTTGCAGGACATCCAGTATGGTCGCGTTGAGGATACTCACGGTTGGACCAAAGTTATCGAGGGCTTGTAGTAAGAGGCCTTACGACAAAAAGAAAACCACTTACCCGCTTGGTAAGTGGTTTTCTTTTTTTTGTCTGACGTCTGACGTCTAACGATCTAAGGCATATCTCCTTATTTCAGGTAGTCCTCGAAGTAGAGGGTTACTTTGTCCATCAGGTGTACGCGGTCTTTGCCCAAGACGTTGTGCTCGTGGCGAGGGTAGGGGAAGTAATCTACCTGAATGTTGTTCACGACGCACTCCCTAATGAAGCTGAGGCTATGTTGCCATACCACAACAGGGTCGATAGCGCCCTGACAGATGAGCAGTTTACCCTTCAAATTCTTGGCCTGAGCAATGAGCGAGGTGGCGGCGTAGCCCTCTGGGTTCTCCTCGGGGGTGTCCATATATCTCTCGCCATACATTACCTCATACCATTTCCAGTCGATGACGGGGCCACCTGCAACACCTACCTTAAATACGTCGGGGTAGTGGGTCATAAGCGAAATTGTCATAAAACCGCCGTAGCTCCATCCGTGAACACCAATCCTATCGGCATCGACCCAAGGGTGCGACAAGAGCCACTCTACACCCTTCATCTGATCCTCCATCTCGCACTTGCCACACTGGCGGTGGATAGCCTTCTCATATTCGGCGCCCTGACCAAGTGTGCCTCGGTTGTCCATAACGAAGACAACATAACCCCTTTGGGCCATATACATCTCCCAACGGCGCAGGTTGGCTAGGTAGGAGTTGTTTACCATTTGACTGTGAGGGCCACCATAGACATAGACAATGGCGGGATATTTCTTTGCGGGGTCGAAGTCGAGGGGGTAAATTAGGCGATACCAGTTCTCCCACTTGCCGTCGGCGGAGGGTATTGTGCCGAGCTCAATCTCGGTGTAGTTGTAGCCCTCGGTGGGGTCGGGAGCGGTGAAGATTGTGCGCTGAGTCTTGCCATCGGTTGAGGCGATGTTTACCACGCGAGGCACTTTCAACGACGAATAGTTGTCGATAAACCACTTGCCGTCGTGGCTGACGCGGCAGTTGTGCCAACCCTCCTCGTGGGTAAGGCGCACACGCTTGCCATTTTTCAGATTGACCTTGGCGAGGTGCTGCTCGGCCGAGGAGAACTCGGCGGTGTAGTAATAGACCCACTTGGTGTCGTGAGCCACATACTTAACATCGGCATCCACCTCGGTCAGCCTACGCCACTGCCACTGGCCACTCTTGGCGTTGCGCTCGTAGAGATAGAGATTCCAATAGCCGTCACGCACATTGGTCGAGTAGATAAACCTGTCGCCCTTGTCGTCCAGCCAGCGAAGAGGGTAGAGGGGCTCTACATAGCGGCTATCGCTCTCGGTGAAGAGGTTTTCTACCAGCTTGCCTGTGGTGGCAGAGTAGCTGTTGAGGTGCATCTCGTTCTGGGCGCGGTTGAGCACTTGGATGTAGATTAGCTCCCCATCGGGACTCCAAGTGATGTTTGTAAGGTAGCGCTCCTCGTCGAAGTCAGTGACATTCATCCAAACCGTCTGTTCCGTCTGGGCGTTCCAAACACCCAACCTCACGCGCTCGGAGGGCATACCTGCCATAGGGTACTTAATCTCCACCAAAGAGCCTGTGCGGGTGGTGATGTCTAAGAGGGGGAAGGTTGTGACATTACTCTCGTCCTTCTGGTAGAAGGCTACGCTCCAACCATCGGGCGAGGGGAATATGCCTCCCTCAATGCCAAACTCGTTGCGGCTGACGTGAGAGCCACTGACGATGTTTTTGTCGGCATTGTTGGTGATGGCTACCTTACGCCCGTCAATCTCGGCGAGCAGATTGTTCTCCTCGGTGAAGTAGCGAGGCTTAGGGGTTGGCTGCGACTTGGCAAGTGTGGCGGGTTTGCCCGTGGCGGGATAATACCAATAGTGCTCCCCAACACCTTTAAGCTCGCCATAGATGGGCTTGCCCTTCTGGTCCACACTCCACATTGAGAAGTATGTCTTGGGATTTAGCTCGCGAGAGAGAATAGTCTCTTCCATAGTTAGCAATCTTTTATCCTGAGCAACAGCGCCATAGGGGGCGGCAAGGCTCATAAGTAATAAACATAAGAGTAGTTTCATATAGGTGGGTTATTTGATTTGTTGGTGTAAAGATATGAATTTTTTGTTTTTTCGACAAAAGACACTATCTTTGAGAATGGTTTTGACAATATAAAATTACTCAGATATTACAATGAAACAACACAACATCTCGCTCGAAGAGGCGAAGAAACTCATTAAGTTCTATCCTAACTGGCCCAAAGAGGGGGTCAATTTTGTCGATTTGCTCCCCCTGTTGAGCGACGCCGATACTTTTAGCGTCATCATAGAGGAGTTGGGCAAGCATCTTACCACTCCCAATCTGGCCGCCCCCGAGGCTCGCGGTTTTCTCTTTGCAGCACCACTGCTTGTGACCGACAGCAAGGCCCACAACCTCATCACCTTCCGCAAGAACGGTAAGTTGCCTGCCAACGAGGGTGACCTCCAAAAAGTATCTATCGTCAAGGAGTATGGCGAGGACAACCTCTTCTTCCGCAAGAGCGATTTGCAAAATGCACAGCTCTCAGGCGATGTGGTTGAGATTTCCATCCTCGACGACATCCTTGCCACGGGTGGCACAGCCATCGAAATGGCCAAACACCTCGAAGCCCTCACCGTAGAGAAGGATGGCGTTGAGTATCCTGTTAAGGTTAAGGAATTTATCTTCCTTGCCGACCTGAGCTTCCTCCACGGCAAAGAGTTGCTCGAAACAATCGCCCCTGTTTATTCGCTCATAACCTTCTAATTATAAAGGACTATGCGACTTCTTATTCACGAAACACAAGAGAAAGGCTCGGCTTGGGCCGCCAAGTACATTGCCGACGCCATCAATCGCAAGGCGGCCATCACCAGCGCACCCTTTGTGTTGGGTCTGCCTACCGGTTCTACCCCACTAGGAACCTACAAGGAGCTTATCCGCCTCAATAAGGAGGGCTATGTGAGCTTCCGCAATGTCATAACCTTCAATATGGACGAGTATGTGGGACTGCCCGAGGATCACCCCCAGAGCTACCACACCTTTATGAAGGAGAATTTCTTCTCCCATATCGACATCAATTTGGACAATGTCAATATCCTCAATGGCAACGCCGAGGATCTGGCCAAGGAGTGCGAGGATTACGAAAAACGTATCGAGAGCGCTGGTGGCATTGACCTCTTCTTGGGCGGTGTTGGCGAGGATGGTCACATTGCTTTTAATGAGCCCTTCTCGTCGATGAGCTCGCGCACACGCATCAAAACCCTCACTCAGGACACTATCGTTGTCAATTCGCGCTTCTTCGGTGGCGACATCAATCTTGTGCCTAAGTTGGCCCTCACCGTGGGTGTGGCTACAATCCTCTCGGCTCAGGAGGTTATCATCCTCGCCTTTGGTCCTAAGAAAGCAAGGGCCGTCAAGGAGGGCGTTGAGGGAGCCTACTCACACAGCTGGACCATCACCGGCCTGCAAACCCATCGTCACGGCATACTGGTTGCCGACGAGGATGCGGCAGGCGAGTTGAAGGTGAATACTTACAAATACTTCAAGGACATCGAAAAAAATCACATCTAACGAGCGACTGCTGCGTTGCCCTGCGATAAACCACCTCCTCATTTACGCTTAGTAAACTCGGAGGTGGTTTTCTTGTGCGCCTTGCATTCATCTCGTTATATGTGATTTTTATTTCTCCCGACCCAGTAAGCTGCGGTGTCGCTTTCTCATTTGGCACAAAATTTCCTCAACAAATCGCGGAGCAAGCTCCGTTTTGTGAGGGTGGTGCTTCCGACCGAGTGTTTACTCCACAACCACTCCTCCCCTATGTCAGGGGAGGTGTCGCGCAAGCGACGGAGAGGTTAGTTGCGCCTTTGGCGCAGAGCTGACCGCTGACCGCTGACCGCTGACTGCTTACCACCAAATCTCAACTCTCAATTTTTTTTGCCCGAAAAGTTAAATAATTGTTAAATACTCAACTTTGGCCCTATTTTAGTTTTGGGAATAGTGAAAAATTATCATATCTTTGTAACGAATACAAAAATGAAATAATAACAAATAAGCAGATAAGAATATGAAACGACTTTTTTTTGCAACGATAATGCTGCTCTCAATAGCAAGCGCAAGTGCCACAGAGCGTATGGTGAGCTACGAGAAACTTCCCGCCAAAGCCAAGGCTTTCATCACAGCCCACTTTGGCGAGCTGACCTTCTCCTATGCCAAATACGACACCGACATTACCGACCACAACTACGATGTTATCTTCACCGACGGCACTCAGATAGAGTTCAACCGTCGTGGCGAGTGGCGCAAGGTGGAGTGCTCGCGCACCACTGCAATGCCACAAGCCATTCTTCCTCAGGGAATAGTTGAATTTATTAACTCCACCCACCCCGGAGCGAGAATTGAGGATGTGGAGCGCGAGCGCAAGGGTTTTCAGGTAAGCCTTTCCAACGATGTGGAGATAGTTTTCGACCAACGTGGCAGGGTCAAATGGTATGACTAAGCCGTTAGCCCTCACTCTCAGGGGCTATGAATAAAAAAATATGTTAAACGATTGAAACAGACACACTATTATGAAAAAGATTGCAACTTTGCTGGCTACTTTGGCCGCATCACTTACCCTCCTTGTAGGGTGCGAGAAGAACGACGAGATGGTTAATCCCAATAAGTTGCCATCCGAGGCACAGACTTTCCTCTCCACACACTTCCCCAACGCCACTATTAAAACGGTTATTAAGGACTACGATGATATTTCCCACACCTACCAAGTGACCCTTTCCGACGGCACTTTCGTAGAGTTTCGCAAGGGCGGAGAGTGGAAAGAGGTGGAGAATCGTGTGGAGGGTGTACCCAGCTCGGTCATCCCCGCTAAGATTTTGGACTACCTCACCAACAACTATTCCGACGATTTTGTTGTGGATATTGAGCGAGATCGTCGCTACGATGTGGAACTCAATACAGGCCTCGACCTTGAATTTTCGCTCGACGGCGACTTCATCCGCATCGATATGTAACCTCTGGCCATAACGATAACGGCCCGTGCAACACAAACCCCTCGCAGCTC
>JAGBVY010000042.1 GCA_017630115.1 Tidjanibacter sp.
ACTAGCTTTGAAAGAGCAACAGTGGCAGATAGGGTGACAGAGACTTCGCCATTGGGCATATTGATGCACGAAATCTCTTCGTAGTTCTGGATGTTGCCAGAGGAGAGCGTCGCAATCTCGTCTCGGACAATCTCATCATTCAAAATCTCGGTGTTGGCCGACACAAATACTCCGAAGGCCTGCTCAATAGCACTACGCAATGCGCTTGCAGTCGCTTCATCTTTGGTCGCACCTTGGCCATTGACTGTAAGTGTGACCACGTCGCCCGCAGAAGCCTCATTTTTTTTGGCTTTTTTATCCGAACCAAAAGTCTGCTTAAAAAGTTGTCGCACAGAGGGGAATTGCTGCTCACTCTGATCTTGGGCGCTTGCTTGCGCGGAAATAAATAGCATAGCGCAGAGGCTAATAAGAGTTAAAAACGATCTCTTCATAATTATTTTTTTAGCATTAGTCGTGGGTGTGCCTAAATTACGATAGTACACACAAAAATAATAATTATTATCCGTTATGCCAATAGCATCGTTTTTTTCTTTTGCAAACTGCCCACTTCTCCAAGATAATACATTGGTGTGTTTTTAATTCCTGAGTTCTTTTTTTTGTGGGGGTGTTTACAAGGGTTGCTGGGGTAATAAGCCCTAAACCTTCAACTCTCAACTTACACAACAATAGGGGCAACCCTGCTAAGAGAGTTGCCCCTATTGTTGTATATTTTCCCCTTGTTACTCGTCGGCCTGAACGGCAGCGGTGTTGTAGGGTTTGAGGATGCCTCGTTTCGACTCGCGGATGAAATTGACCACTTGGTCGCGAATCTCGCTCTCGGGGAACTGAGCCATAACAATGTCGCAAGCAACAGAGTAGGTGTGGCCGTCTTGGAAGAGCACACGGAAGATGTCCTGAATCTGTTTAATCTCCTCGTTGGAGAAGCCTCTGCGCCTAAGGCCGAGGAAGTTGGCACCAACATAGGTGATGGGGGTGTGGGCCGCCTTAACATAGGGGGGCACATCCTTATTGACATAGGTGTTGGCGGCAATCATTGCGTGGTCGCCAATGCGGCTAAACTGGTGAGCGCCCGAGTGGCCACCGAAGACCACGAAGTTGCCCAGCTCAACCTCGCCTGCAAGCGACACGTTATTGACAATAACGCAGTTGTTGCCGATGACGCAGTCGTGGGCGATGTGGGCGTAGGCCATAACGAGGTTGTTGTTGCCCATAACGGTCTTGCCCTTAGACTCGGTGCCACGATTGACGGTGCAGCACTCGCGGAAGGTGTTGTTGTCGCCAATCTCGCAGGTGGTATATTCGCCGTGGAATTTCAAATCCTGAGGCACACCGCCAATAACAGCTCCACTGTGTACCTTGCAATTCTTACCCATACGGGTGCCGGCCATCACGCTTGCGTGAGGGCCAATCCAGCTACCATCGCCAATGACCACATCGCCCTCGATGTAGGCAAAAGGCTCTACGGTAACGTTCTCGCCCAACTTAGCGTCGGGGTGGATATATGCCAAATTACTAATCATACTTTCAAAACGTATTTGGTTGTCTTTTATTCAAAAACGTACTTAGTTGTCTTTTTATTATTTGTCGCTAATTTTATTTTCGAGCTGTGCGGCCATCTGAGTGTTGGCATAGTGACCCGGACGCAGGGCTTCGACGTGGCCCTTGATGCGTCGGCCAAGCAGAGCCAAATCGCCGAGGATGTCGAGCAGTTTATGGCGTGCAATCTCGTCGTCGAAACGGAGCCTCTGGTGGTTGAGGTAGCCCCTCTCAACGGCTATATCATCCTTGCCAAAGACCTTGCAGATGCGCTTCTTGGTGCTATCCGATATGGGTTTCTCAACCACAACAATAGCACTCTCAACGCTGCCCCCTTTGATGAGGCCGAGTTTGAGCAGTAGCTCAATCTCGTGGAGGAAGACGAAGGTGCGACAGGGAGCAATAGCCTCGGGGTAGCTGACCGAGCTGTCGTAGCGGAAGTGCTGACGGCCCACAACCTCCGAGTTGTAGTCCACTATGACATCCACCGAGTACTCCTCGGCTGGGCTGATTACAACCTTCACACCCTTCTTGGCAATCTCAAAGCAGAACTCCTCCTCCACTGAGAAGTAGTTGCGTGGGGCATCCTGCTCGATTGTGCCAACTCTCTCTATCTCTGCTGCATACTCCCTTGCCGAACCGTCCATAATAGGGGTCTCGGGGGCGTCTATGTCTATCGTGGCGTTGTCCACACCCATAGTCCACAGAGCCGAGAGTATATGTTCGATGGTAGCTACTTTTGCTTTGCCCGATTTGATGGTCGTTCCGCGTGAGGTGTCGCACACATTGTGTGCCAAAGCAGCCACTTCGGGAGCGCCTTTCAGGTCGATGCGACGAAATACAATGCCACTATCGGCAGGAGCGGGATTGACGGTCATAGTGACCAGCTCGCCTGTGTGTAGCCCCTTGCCACTGAATGTTATGGGGCCTCCAATAGTTCTTTGGTTTTGTGACATCTTTCGCTTTTAATAATTTTTTGAACTACAAAGATAAACTTTTTTTCAATAAAAGCACTATCTTTGTGTGATTTATATTTTTTCACGACAAAAACCGCCCCAATGGCCACACCAACCAAAAATAACAGGTCGCCTCGGCCCAAGCCACATCGCACCTCCCCAAAGGTCGATTGGGGTTTGTGGGCCTACGACCACCGTGCCTCCATACTGGCAACGGTGGTGGCCTACGTTATCTTTGGAGTGGCTTTTGTGGCAGCCGACATTGTCGTTAGTGGCAAGCAGTCGCAGGCTGAGATTCTGCTAGATTTGACCGACTTAGAGGCTTTGCAGGAGGAGTTGGAGCGTGCTCAGGAGCTCAATAGGTTGCTCAATGAGCGCTACGAAAACAGCCCCACCTCCAACCGTATATCCAACGAAAATGCGCTCGACGAGAGTCTTGAAGACCACCGCACCGATGCCAAAGAGATATACGACGAGGCCGACCAAGTGCAGCAACGCATACGCGACAATGCCGAGATGTATGAGCTCGGATTGGAGCGAGAGAGGGAGATTCTCGATCGCCACTACGAGGGTGAGAAGATAGAAAATCGCAAGGTTAGGGGCAATGTTACCGTGTCGTACTCTTTGTCTGAGCCGGTGCGCTATGCTGTGAGGATGCCGGTGCCGGCCTATATGTGTGAGGGCGGTGGCGAGGTTGTAGTAGATATTACGGTCAATCCAACGGGCGAGGTGGTTTCGTGTCGCATCAACGACTCCCTCTCGGAGAAGAATGCCTGCTTGCGCGAGGCTGCTTTGGCCAAGGCCGAGATGACGCTTTTCAATGCCGACCCCACGGCTCCGCCAAGGCAGAAGGGGGTGATCACCTACCAATTTATACCTCAGTAGAGGAGGGGCAACCGACGACCGACGACCGACGACCGTC
>JAGBVY010000043.1 GCA_017630115.1 Tidjanibacter sp.
CAATGGCGGTTATTTTTGGGATGGCGAGTCGCTTTAGTTGCTCATTTCGGACGGCGAGGTACGGAGCAAAGCAGCTCAATATAAATTGCCTAATTTTGAGGGCCAGAACTATACAGCGTGCCCCCTTAGGGCGGCCTTTGGTGTCCACGCTGATGGCCGTATGGAGGCTACTTGGGTGTATTGCTGCCCCGACGATGGCGATAGACCATATTCGTTTACAGCTCCAAAGGGCAATAACGAGAAGGTGGGAGTCTTTACAAGCGCTCCTCCAAAGTCGTCGGAAGGCACTCTGTGGACTCCCGAGGAGGCCATAGGTGGTGGTCCAATGTTGCTCAAAGCAGGCAAGAATGTGGCCGAGAGCAGCTATTGGAAAGAGGTCTTGCATAGCGGTGGCACTGCGGCTCTGTCCTACCAGCCCCGCACAGCCATTGGCTACACCGAGGATGGCAGGATTGTGCTCTTTGTGTGCGATGGTCGCAAGATGAATGGCAGCTGGGGCTATACGCTCCCAGAGGTGGCCGACCTGCTGAAAAAGTTGGGCGTGGTGTGGGCCATAAACCTCGACGGCGGTGGCTCGTCGGTGATGGTTGGCAAAGAGGGTAAGGCTCTCAATAGCCCCTCCGATGGCTCACAGCGACGTGTACCTACGGCAGTAGTTATATCAATGGAAGATTAACTTTAATCAAGACGAATTAAATGAGAAAACTAATATATTTTGTGCTCGCCGCAACCATTTTTGTGGGCTGTCAGAGCAATCAACAGCCCCCCAAAAGGCTCTATATGTGGCTCGATTGTGAGGCCAATTTCGAGCGCCTCTCGTCGCCCGATAGCATCGACTACTATATGGCCCGCATCAAAGATTTGGGCTTTACGGATGTGGTGGCCGATGTGAAGAGTATTATGGGCGAGGTGCTCTACAAGAGCGAGATAGCTCCCTATATGGGCGAGTGGAACGGTACGGTGCGTAGTCAGGAGTACGATATGCTCGCCGAGGTGGAGGCTGCTTGCCGAAAACACGGCTTGGGCTGCTTGGCTTCGCTGAATGTTTTTTGTGGAGGTCACAACTATGTTAAGCGTGGCATTATCTACAATGAGCACCCCGAATGGCAGAGCATAGGCTGGTGGCACAACAAGCTCCTGCCTGTCAGCCAGATGCACTTCAATTACAACGGTATGGTCAATCCAGCTAACCCCGAGGTTAGGGAGTATCAGCTTGCTGTTTTGGAGGAGTTTGCACGCAAATATCCCACCATTGACGGCATCATCTTCGACCGTGTGCGCTACGACGACATTTGGGCCGATTTTAGCGACCTCTCGCTCAACGATTTTGCCGCCTATGCAGGTCTTGACCAAGCTCCCAAGCCTGCCGAGATTATGACCTGGTATAAGACCGAGGAGGGTAAATGGAAGCACAGACCCGAAAAACACTTCAAACTCTGGATGGAGTATCGCGCAAATGTCATCAGGAGCTTTGTGGAGGAGGCCCACAATCGCATAAAGGCAATCAACCCCAATCTGCTCTTGGGCGACTATACGGGTGCTTGGTATCCCACCTACTACTATGTTGGCGTCAATTGGGCAAGCCAAAAGTACAATCCTGCCGACGAGTTTGAGTGGGCTTCGGAGAACTACTACAAGACAGGCTATGCCGAGCTGCTGGATGTCTATATGACCGGCCTTTACTATACCCCCATCACCAAGTATGAGGTCGATACCGACTTCCCCGACATTGGCCTGCGTATGGAGGCCGGTATGGATGCCGAGGCAAGAAACTATTGGTACTGTGTGGAGGGAGCTGCTGAGTTGGCTCAGAAGATTACTTGTGGCGTTGTGCCCGTTGTTGGCTCAATCTATGTTGAACAGTATCAGGGCGACGAGGAGCGTTTTGGACGTGCTGTAACTCAGGCGATTGAGAGCAGTTCGGGTGGTATGATGCTCTTCGATTTGTGCCATATTGTTTCGCACGATTGGTGGCAGACCCTCAGAGAAGCAATCGAAAGAGCCGAATAATTTTTCACCCTTAAGGGTGAAATTTGAGAGATTTTTTACTATTTTTGAACTCATTTAGTTAGGTAAGTTTATTTTATAACGATTAGGTTTTATCATAATGAAAACGAAAATCATCCTACCCGCCGATGGAGGTCTTCGTGAGAACGATACCCCCTACGATATTGTCCACCGTTTTGAGAAGGTTGCAACCCGTGTTTATGCCACCAATACCGAGGCCGTCGTGGCTGTGGCCGACCGTGTTGTTGCAGCCATCAACGACTTCAATCAAAGCCCCATTGACCTAGTCGGTATAGAGGAGGAGCAACCTCTCTTCCTGCTCGGTCTGGCCACAGGACGTACGCCCGTCGGCCTCTATCGTGAGCTTGCTGCTCGCTGTGGACGTGGCGAGGTGAGCTTCAAAAGGGTGGCTGTCTATTCGCTCGATGAGTTCTACCCAATTACCCCCAAAGAGCAGCGGAGCCGCAATTATAGCATCAACGAGGAGTTTATAAGCAAGATTGACATACTCCCCGAGAATGTCCACCTGATAAATGCCGAACTCGAAAAAGATGAACTTAGCGACTTCTGTGCAGCTTACGATAAGGCCGCCAGCAACATCGACCTTATGATTATGGGTGTTGGTGAGCAGGGACAAATCGGTTTCAATGATACGGATGTCAATCCCAATAGTAAGACCCGTATGGTGAAACTCTCGCCCAACACTCGCTCGGTATTGAAATCCCTCTTCTTTGGTGACGACAACACCCCTCGTATGGGCATTACAATGGGTATCAGCACCGTAATGAAGGCCAAAGAGATTTTGCTGATGGCTTGGGGTGAGGATAAAGCGCAGGCGGTTAAGGCTATTGTAGAGGAGGAGAGTAACAACAAGATTCCCGCATCGCTGTTGCAAGGACACCGCAATCTGAGCGTCTTTACCGACGAGAACGCCGCTTCGCTGCTGACTCGTCGCCAGACACCTTGGCTTGTGGGTTCGTGCAATTGGACTCCTAAGTTTATCCGTAAGGCTGTTGTGTGGCTCTGTGATAAGGTGCACAAACCTATCCTCAAACTCACTCAGGAGGATTATGTGCAGAACTCTCTGAGCGAACTTATCGAGCTGTATGGTCCTTACGACCAAATCAATATAGACGTTTTCAACGACTTGCAACACACCATTACCGGCTGGCCCGGAGGTAAGCCCGGTGCTGACGATTCTACCCGTCCAGTTAGCTCCACACCCTTCCCCAAGAGAGTCATTATCTTCTCGCCCCATCCCGACGACGATGTTATCTCAATGGGAGGTACCTTCCATCGCCTCATAAAGCACGGTCACGATGTGCACGTTGCCTACGA
>JAGBVY010000044.1 GCA_017630115.1 Tidjanibacter sp.
AATGGTTTGTTTACGTCTAATTTGTCGGATTTGCTTCTATTTTTTGAGCTATTTTTCTCTTTCTGCCGAAGGAGCATAGTGGACCTATGTAACTGAGGCAAAAAGGAAAAAGAGCCAAAAAGAGGAGCAAATCACCTTACTTCCAGTACTTCTCTACCAGTTCTGCCTTAATCGACACCTCACTCTTCTTGAAGTACTTAGCAAACAACTCCCAAGCCGTATCGAGCATCTCGGTAATGTCGATATTTACGTCAATCGAGAGCAGTCTGTCGGAGTACTCCTTAGCGAAGGCCAAGGCGCGCTCGTCGTAGTCCGAAAGGTCGAAACCGTTCTCCAACTTGGTCTTTGCACCAGCAGCATCCGAATAGAGGCGCACAGCCATATTCATAACCTGAGGGTGGTCCTCCCTTGTCTTCTTGCCGATAACGAGCTGTTTCAGACGCGAGAGCGAGCGGAAAGGATCGACGATAACCTTGCCGGTGTCGGTATCGTTCCTGAGGAACAACTGACCCTCGGTGATGTAACCTGTGTTATCGGGGATAGCGTGGGTAATGTCGCCACCCGAGAGGGTAGTAACAGCAATGATGGTGATAGAGCCACCCGAGGGCAACTGCACTGCCTTTTCGTAAATCTTTGCCAAGTCGGAGTAGAGCGAACCGGGCATAGAGTCTTTCGAAGGAATCTGGTCCATACGGTTCGACACAATAGCCAATGCGTCGGCATAGAGGGTCATATCCGTAAGCAGCACAAGCACCTTCTCGCCCTTGTCGGCAGCAAAATACTCAGCTGCGGTAAGAGCCATATCGGGCACGAGCAGACGCTCCACAGGGGGATTCTCGGTGGTATTGACAAAGCAAACAATCCTATCCAAGACACCTGCATTCTCAAACAAGTTCTTGAAGTAGAGGAAGTCGTCGTTGGTCATACCCATACCACCAAGGATAATCTTGTCGGCCTTAGCCCTCAGAGCCACATTGGCCATAACTTGGTTGTAGGGCTGGTCGGGGTCGGCAAAGAAGGGAATCTTCTGACCCGACACGATGGTGTTGTTCAGGTCGATACCTGCAATACCCGTAGCAATCAGTTCCGAAGGCTGACGACGACGGAAGGGGTTTACGGTAGGACCGCCAATCTCTCTCTCCTCGCCCTCGACGGGAGCGCCACCTTCCAGAGGCTGGCCGTAGGCATTGAAAAACCTACCTGCCAAGCCCTCGCCCACCTTCAACGTGGGAGGCACGCCGTGGAATACCACCTCGGCATCGGTTGAAATACCCTCAGTACCCTCAAATACTTGCAGAGTAACCTCTTCGCCCATAATTTTCACCACCTGAGCGAGGTGGCCACCAACGGTTGCAAGCTCGTCGTTGCCCACACCAGTGGCGCGAAGCGAAACGGTAGCTTTGGTAATGTTGTCAATCTTGGTGTATATCTTCTGAAATGCTTTCGTAGTCATATCTTTTATCTCCTACAATGGTTATTTGGTGGCTGCAAAAGCCCTAATCTCCGACTCATACTTAGCAAACTCCTCGCTCTTCCACTCGGTGTAGTTGAGCTGCTTGAAGAGGTTGATGAGGTTCTTGAAGAAGGCCGAGCACTCCTCAAACTCCGCAAAACCGTAGTTCCTACGGCAGAGTTCCATAACAAAGTCAAACATATATTTCTGACGCTCAATGGGGCAGTTGGCATCAATATCGTCGAAGGCATCCTGCTGCAAAATCACAAAGTCGATAAGTTCGCTCTTCCAGAGCATCTCGTGGTACTCAACGGGCACACCGTCGTCACCCAAGATGTTGATTTGCTCGGCAGCCTCTTTGCCCCTACGCACCAGAGTCTTGCCCTCCATAACGTTCTTCACCCAACCAGCCTCAATGTGGTCGTCGAGATAATCGACAATCTCGGGATACTCCAAATACTTCGAGTAGCTATCCAGAGGGTCGATTGCGGGGTAGCGTTTCGAGTCGGCACGCTGCTGCGAGAGTGCATAGAAACACCTTGCAGCCTTCTTGGTCGATTCGGTAACGGGCTCTTTGAGGTTACCACCCGCAGGCGATACAGTACCCAAGAAGGTTACCGAGCCGGTGGCACCATTACGCAAGTGTACCAAACCTGCACGAGCGTAGAACGACGAAATGATGGCCGAAAGGTCCATTGGGAATGCATCCTGACCGGGAAGCTCCTCCAAGCGGTTGGACATCTCCCTCAGAGCCTGAGCCCAACGCGAGGTAGAGTCAGCCAACAGCAACACTTTCAGACCCATAGCGCGGTAGTACTCGGCAATGGTCATACCCGTATATACGGAGGCCTCACGAGCTGCAACGGGCATATTGGAGGTGTTGCAGATGATGGTCGTACGCTCCATAAGTTTGAGGCCGGTGCGGGGGTCGTCCAAGTGGGGGAACTCGGCAAAAATCTCCACCACCTCATTTGCACGCTCACCGCAAGCAACCATAATGATAAGGTCGGCCTCGGCCTGTTTCGAGATGGCGTGCTGCAACACAGTCTTACCTGCACCGAAAGGACCGGGGATGAAGCCCGTACCACCATCGGCAATAGGGTTGAAAGTGTCGATTGCCCTCACACCTGTCTCCATAATACGACTGGGACGAGGCTTCGACACATAGCCCTTGATGGCCTTCTTCACGGGCCACTTCTGAACCATTGTCACCTCGTGGTCGTCGCCTTTCGAGTCGGTCAGCACAGCCACAACGGTATTGACGTTGTACTGGCCAGCCTCTTTGAGCGACTTAACCGTATAGCTCTCCTCCATAGTGAAGGGAACCATAATTTTGTGGGCTACCCACATCTCCTTAACCT
This sequence comes from Tidjanibacter sp., assembly GCA_017630115.1. Lineage (GTDB taxonomy): Bacteria > Bacteroidota > Bacteroidia > Bacteroidales > Rikenellaceae > Tidjanibacter. The sequence continues at coordinate 2,815 of JAGBVY010000044.1, forward strand.
CACCGAGCCAGTCGCCGGCCGACACAACGTCGCCAACCTTAGCCAGAGGTTTGTACTCCCAGAGTTTCTCATAATCGATAGGGTCGGTCTTTGTACCACGCTCAATGAAGAGGCTCTCCATCCTCTCCAAGTCGTTTTGCAGACCATCGTAGTTGCGCGAAATGATACCGGGAGCAAGTGTAGCTTCGAGCATATGACCCTCAAACTCCACCTGTGTGCCAATTTTCAGTCCGCGAGTGGAGTCGAACACCTGCACATAGGCATCCTTTCCATTTACCTTAATCACCTCGCCCATCAACTTTACGTCGTCCAAAAGAACATAGCAAATCTCGTTCTGTGCCACTGCTCCCTCGGTGCGTACTATCACGATGTTGGAGATAATACCTTGAACTTTACCAGTAGTTTTCATTATAAAGATTTATCGTTTTTGATTTAATTATCCTCTCCTTTTACTCTTCCGAGAAACGCCTCTCGGCTGCGGCTATGCGCTCCGTTGCGCTGAGCGAGCCAACCAACGAGCGGAACATCTCACGTCCACGCTCCTCGTCGAGTTTGGCCCAACGATCCACAAGTGCAAGGCGCACAATGTAGCTCAGCAGAAAACCGATATTGAAATAGTCAAACGTAGCAATATCCTCGGCCAGCGACCAACGAATCATATCGATACGGTGCTCCTTATCGATAAGATTGTCATTCTCGCTCAGAGCACCTATAAGGGCATCGACATAGCCCACCTCGCCTTTCAGGCCGAAGTCGGCAGCCGACGAGCGCACCAGTTGTTGGACAATCTCGCCACCGCCAATAAGGTGGTCTGCCACACTGAGTCCCCTCTGGCGTGCCGTAAGTGCAGCCGTAATGTTCCTCAGATTCCTATCGGCCTCGCACCACTCTCTCAAAAAGCGACACTTGCTACCGGCCGCATAGCGATAGTAGGCGCCGTAGAGCTCCGAAGCAAACGAGCGCGACAGATCGACCCTCTGCAACCTCTCGTCGTCGGGGTCAATCTCGCCCTCGGCAGCCTCGCCAAAGAGCGCAACAACCTCGGCCAACTCTCGGGGCAACTCGCTGGGAGCAGCCATCTGGGCCTCCAACTCCTCGCGCGAGAAATTGCCCAACGTCGAGAAAGCCTCGCGGTGGTTACGCAGATTAACCATATTGCACACATCGTAGAAGAGCATCCAGCCCCTCAACGCACGACCATCCTCCTTCGACAACTCGGCAGCTATCTCGTCGATAACCTCCCTTGCGTCGAAGCCTTTCAAGTCGCCATCGAGCTGCTGCTCTCTCAATCCAGCAACAAGGCAGTAATAATTTTTAGCCATAGTCCGTACTTCTTATTAGAAGAGCATTCGGGTTACCTTCTCTTTCATATACTCAGCCAAGAGAGCTGCGAAGTCATCCTCGGTGAAGCTGATGTAGAAACCACCCTCCTTAGGAGCAACCTTGAAACCGCTCTTAACCTTCTCCGAGTAGCCTACCTCAATACCCTCGTTAAGAAGAGCCTTGGTAGCGCCCTCAATCTCGCCATCGAACTGAGCCTTCATCTGGCTAGGCAAGGTAGCCACCAAAGCCACCTTCTCGCCACTCCAACCGCGAGCCACACTAAGCAACATCTCCTTAACAAACTCCACGTCGAGCATTGCGCCGTGTACCGAAGGAGCCACGCTCTTGGCAACAACCAAGCCAGCAATGTTCTCCTTCAATGCAGCCACAACCTGACGAGTAGCAAGTGCCAACTCGGTCTCGTTGTTCTTCTTTATCTCGGCAGCCTTCTGCTCGGCAGCCTTAACAATAGCGGCAGCCTTTGCCTCTGCCTCAGCCAAGATAGCAGCAGCCTTCACCTCTGCCTCGCCAATCATTCGCTCGGCCTCCTGCTGACCTTTCGACAAACCCTCGGAGTAGAGTTTCTCGGTCAATTCCTGTAATTTTCTATTTTCCATTGTTTGTGATTAGAATTGATATTTATATTTAATGTATTGTCTTTTTCTCAGAACTATTGGTGCTGGGGACGCAACAAGTCGGTCACAACCTTCACAGGCGAGAAGGTCGAGATGGGGACCTCTACAAAGAGTGTATTCCAAGCCGACATAGCACCATTCCACAAACCGGGCAGTTCCTGAGCCAAGAGTGTACGACCACTCTTCGACTTACTCGAAATAAATCCCGTTGCGGGGTCGGTAAACTCTCTAAAATCGTATTTTTCGCCCAAGTGGTTGCGGGTGGCGCAGACCAAATCCACTGGATTGAAGTGGGTTGCCTCGGCCATCAGAGCCTTCTGCTCGGGAGCAATCTGCGACGACTCGGCAATCTGCAAAGCCACCGTACCATCGACACTCTCGGCCCAGAAAGGACCACCGCCTGGCTCGCCCTCGTTGCGTACCATACCACACACCCTCAGAGGTCTATTGAGCACCCTAAGAAGCGCCTCGGCTAACTTGCCACCTTCGAGAACCTTCACACTCTCGGGCAGAATAACACACAAGTCGCGCTCAACAAACTCAACCACCTCTGCAAGATTGGCCTCCTGCCTTTGAATCTTCTCCACCCAATCGAACACCTTGCGCTGAGTAGAAACCAACAGGCCTGCCAAAACCTCTTTATATTTAATTGTGTCGGCTTTCAGGTGATCGGGAGCTACATTGTCGATGGTCTTGATGAAAATCACATCGGCGTCAATATCGTTCAAATTCTCTATCAGCGCACCGTGACCTGCGGGGCGGAACAACAAGCTGCCGTCGCTCTCGCGGAAAGGAGTGCAATCCTCCGCAGCAGCAATAGTATCGGTACTGCTCTTCTGCACCGACATCGAGATGTTGTACTTCACCTCGTAGCGACTCTCGTAGCGCTCCCTGACGCTCTCAAAGAGCGACGAGAAGCCCTCAACGTGCTCGGGCGAAACGGTGAAGTGGATATTCACCTCGCCATTGCTCGACGCATACATAGCGCCCTCGGCCAAATGCTCTTCAAAGGGGGTACGATTGCCTGTGGTGTAGTTGTGGAATAGCAAAAGACCTTTGGGCTTTGAGCCATACTCCAACCCCTCGCCTACAATGGCTGCTACAATATCCCTCAACGAAGCCTTCTCCAACGAAATCTTCGAAGCAAGTGCCTCCGAGAAGGCAAACTTATCCAAGTTGGCCTGCAACTTCTCCACCGTAGGATTCATCTGACCATCCTCCAAATAGGCAAAGAGGTCTTTGAACATACGGGTAGCAGCGCCACTTGCAGGTACGAATTTCTCTATTTTCAGTTTACCCTGAGCCTCGCGATACTCGGCACGCAGCGCATCGGCCTCGGCCTCATCGACTGCCTTAATACCGTCGCCCACTCGGGCAGAACGAACAATTTTCAAATAGGGGAAACCTTTACGAAAGTTCTCCAACTGACTCTCCACAGCCTCCTGAGTGAGTCCGTGTTTTTGGATCTGAGCAAGGTCTTTTGAGGTAAACATAGTTTTGGTCGGTTTTTAGTGTGTAAAAATAATCCGCCAAATGTACCAACATTTGGTGGAATAAAAAAACCTCCACACCTATTTTTAATTAAAAAGTTTTTGACATTTGCAATTATTTCCTCTCGATAGAGGGTTTTTGGGCGAAAAGTACTAACTTTGCCGTTTGATATGATAAGAGAACTGCACAATATAGACATCGCCCCCTACACCTCCTTCGGCACATCGGCCCGTGTGGAGGAGCTTATCGAGTGGGACAACTGCGAGGAGCTACTTGCACTACTCGCCCAGCGCCGTAAGGCCTCGCCCCACCCCACACACTACACCATCCTCGGCGAAGGATGCAACACCCTCTTTACGGACAATTTCTCTGGCACAATAATTCGTTCTGTGGCCAAAGGCATCGAAATTGTAGGCCGCAACAAGGAGGAGGTTTTAGTACGAGTGGCAGCAGGCGAGATTTGGGACGATGTGGTAAGGTGGAGTTGCGAGCAGGGGCTCTGGGGAGCTGAAAATCTATCGGCCATACCCAGTAGCGTTGGAGCCACTGCGGTGCAGAACATTGGTGCCTATGGCGTCGAGGCTAAGGATATAATCGCCGAAGTGGAATATATAGACCTAAAAGATTTGCACATTGGGCACATAGCCGCCTCGGAGTGTGCCTTTGGCTACCGCGACAGCATATTCAAAGGCCGGCTGGCAGGCCAAGCCCTAATCACCAGCGTCACCTACCGCCTTTCTACCACCCCCAAGCCACACTTGGACTACGGTACTTTGCGCCCAGAGGTGGAGCGTAGTGGCAACCTCACCCCTATGGGCATACGAGAGGCTGTTATGGCCATCAGAGCCCGTAAACTACCCGACCCAAAAATGATTGGCAACGCCGGCAGTTTCTTCAAAAATCCCATACTGCCTCGCAATCAGGTTGAAGCTCTGAGGAGGCTCTACCCCACAATGCCCACCTACGAGGTGGCAGGTCAGCCCGAAAAATTGAAAATAGCCACAGGTTGGATGATTGACACTCTGGGTTGGAAGGGCAAACGAGTTGGCAATGTGGGAGTTCACTCCGAGCAAGCACTCGTTTTGGTCAATCACGGCGGCGCCGAGGGTAAGGAGGTTGTAGCTCTGGCCGAGAGGATTTGCAGGGAAGTTAAGGAAAAATTTGGGGTGGATATAGAGCCTGAGGTAAACATCGTTCAATAGATTGTTGTTAGAGTGATGACACTTTTAGATAAGTTCAAGAGATATATTACCGACCACCAGTTGGTAGGAAAGGATAACCGCATAATCCTCACCGTCAGTGGCGGTGTGGACTCGATGGTTATGATGCACCTGTTTGTGGAGGCGGGCTACAATGTTGGCGTGGCCCACTGCAACTTCCAACTCCGAGGCGACGAGAGCGAGGAAGACGAAGAGCTTGTTGCACAGCAGGCAGCCAAGTTGGGTGTACCCCACTTCAATCGTCGTTTCGACACCAAGGGCGAGATGGCTCTGACAGGCGAGAGTGTACAGATGGCAGCTCGCCGCCTGCGCTACGCTTGGTTCGACGAGCTTTGCATCGACGAGGGCTACGATACGATAGCCGTTGCCCACCACGCCGACGACAGCATCGAGACCTTCTTTATCAACCTACTCCGAGGAACAGGACTGAAAGGTCTGACCGGAATTAGCGTGCTCAACGGCAAGGTTATTCGTCCACTGCTGTTTGCCTCACGCCACGAGATTAAGGAGTATGCCAAGCACCACGCCATACCCTTCCGCGAGGACTCGTCGAATCGTTCTACCAAGTATCTTCGAAACAAAATCAGGCTCGGCATCATACCCCGCCTCAGGGAGATTGTGCCACAGTTTACGACCATAATGTCGAGCAATGTAGATAGGCTCACCGAGACCCAGATGTTTATCAACCACGCCACCCAGAAGATTGCACGCGATGCAGTGGAACACATTGGTCGTGAGGATATTATCCACCCCGACAGGATTGACAAGGGTTTCCCCTTGCGATTTGTCATATACGAGATTATGAGCCAGTATTATGGTTTCAAGGGCGACGTTGTCGATTCGCTTTCGGACGCTCTGGCAGCAGGCTCAACGGGCAAGCGATTCTACTCGAAAGATTGGGTGGCCTACATCGACCGAGGCAGGATTGTCATTTCGCGCATCGAGGAGCAAGACGAGTGTGAGATAGAGGTTGATTTGGGCAAAAATAAGGTCTATTTTGGAGGCTCGGTGCTCTACCTCGAAAAGCTCGATGTGGACAACGTCGAGAGTCTCAGAGTGCCCGAGCATATAGCCCTATTGGACCTTGATACACTCCAACCACCCATCCAGCTACGCAAGTGGCGTGAGGGCGACCGCTTCATACCTCTGGGTATGATGGACGAAAAGAAGGTGAGCGACTACCTCATCGACGCCAAGGTGTCGATGGCCGAAAAGAGCCGTCAGTTTGTGCTAACCAGTGCCGGTCGCATCGTGTGGTTGGTGGGTCAGCGCATAGACAACCGCCACAAAATCACCTCCAAGACCGAAAACGTCTTGCGACTAACAAAGGAGAGCATCCAATAACCAACAACCACAACAAACCATAGCAAAGACCACCACAGAGAGGATAGATGAAAAGAGTAGGACTAATCATAAGCCACAAAAAATCGGAGCGACGCAGAGCGCTACTGCCTTGCGACATTGCCAAATCGGTACGCCACCCCGAACAGCTCTACTTCGAGCAGGGCTATGGCGAGGCCATAGGAGTGCAAGACCACGAGTATAGCGACTTGGGGTGCCACATTGTCAGCCGCGAGGAGGCTCTCGATTGCGACATCATCACCGACGTTAAGTTAGGCGATGCCGACTACCTCGACACCCTCGCTCCAGGCAAGACGCTCTTCGGTTGGGCCCACGCTGTGCAGAACATCCCCTTCACCTCCTGCGCTCTGAGCGAGGGCCATACGGTGGTGGCTTGGGAGGAGATTTTCGAGAATGGTCGCTACATATTCTACCGCAACCGCGAGGTGGCTGGCGAGGCCGCCATTATGCACGCCTACCGCTACTGCGGCAAGATGCCCTACGACACCAAGGTGGCCATACTCGGCAATGGTCAGACAGCCAAAGGAGCACTGAGAATACTCCACGGTTTGGGCGCTGAGGTGGATGTCTATAACCGCCGCTTGGAGTCGCTCTTCCGCAAAAATATGTACAACTACGACGTGTTGGTAAACTGCATTATGTGGGACACCAACCGCACCGACAGAATAATCTACGCCGAGGATTTGAAAAAGATGAAGAAGGGAACGCTGATTATCGACGTCAGCTGCGACCCCGAATTGGAGATTGAAACCTCCCACCCCACAACCATCGAAGATCCTGTCTATGAGGTCGATGGCGTCATCCACTACACCGTAGATAACACCCCCGCAATGTTCCCCATCACCATAACTAAAATTCTCTCCGAAGGGATAGCTCGCTACATCGACCTGCTCATCGAAGAGCCCGCCGAACGCTACCCCGACAACCTGAGGGCCGCTGTGGTGATTGAAGAGGGCAAAATACGCGACCAACGCATCCGCAGCTTCCGCGAAGCTCGCAACATATTCACCAAGTAGCAAAGTTGAAGTCTATGGCAAAGAGCATACGTTTTAGAGATTCATACGCACAGTATGAGAAGATTGTGGCCGACATCAAGGCAAAGCAGTTTGCCCCCGTCTATCTGCTTATGGGCGAGGAAGGCTACTTCATCGACAGCCTCACGGATATGCTCGCCAGTGAGATACTCGAAGAGCACGAAAAGGCTTTCAATCAACTTGTTGTCTATGGCAAAGATACCAACGAAGGGGCTATTATCGACTACGCCCGACAGGTGCCTATGATGGGCGGACGCATGGTCATCATAGTGAAGGATGCTGCCTCGCTGAAAAAAATCGACTCTCTCTCACTCTACACCTCCGCTCCCGTAGCCTCAACAGTTTTGATTGTCGCCTGCAAGGGCAAGAGCGTCGATAAACGCACCCAATTCTACAAGCAGGTCTTGGCCAAAGGAGTTGTGTTTGAGTCGGTGCGCCCCTACGACAACGAACTCGCCCCTTGGGTGGCTACCTACCTGAAAAAACAATATGGATGTTCGATTGAGGAGAAGGCCCTGACGATGGTCATCGACTTTATGGTCACCGACATAGCCAAGATAGTCAATGAGTTGGGTAAGCTCCTAACAAGCCTACCCCAGAACACAAAGGTCATAACCTCCGATCACATCCAAGAGAACATCGGCATAAGCAAAGATTTCAACAACTTCGAGCTTGTGGAGGCAGTGGCCCAACGTCGATTCTCAAAAGCAATGACCATCGCCGACAACTTTGCACGCAACCCCAAGGAGCACCCACTGGTGGTGACCACCTCCACCCTGTTTGCCTACTTCCAGAAACTCTTTATCATCAACTACAAAGAGTGGCAGACAAAATATAAAGGTATGCCCGCAGCCAGCGACGGCGAGCTTGCTGCACTGCTGAAAGTCAGTCCCTATGTTATGGGTGGATATAGGCAGGCTGCACGCAACTATCCCAACAAAAAAATCTTCCTCATACTCGGCCTAATACGCGAGTATGACATGAAGGGTAAGGGAATAGACTCCGGTGGCGCAACTCAGGGCGAACTGCTGAGAGAGTTACTTATGAAAATAATGATGTGCTAAACCTCTACGGCGCATCGCAATAACACCACTATGGCTTACGACCAAATATCCCTAAACGGAAAGCTCACAACGTGGCAGCAGGCCGAGCTGAACCCCACCTCGCTTTTGGGGCGCAACTGGGTCTATACGACCGTCTATACCGTAGGCCATCGCCCACTCTACCTTTCGGCCAAGCTCAACTACCTCACCGACTCCTACAAAGCCCTTTTTGGCACCAAGCCCAATCTTTCGACCAAAGAGCTATCGCAGGAGATTCACGACCTGCTCTACTTTGGGCTCTACCCCGAGGGGGGCAACACGCTGAACATCTACCTCATCCCCACCGAAACAGGGGCTACAAACCGACTTATTGTCCACGAGGCTACCACCCCCTACGACAGCTACGCTCTGCTGACCGTAAGGCCCATAGGCACGATTGCCAACTACGAGATACCCTTCGAGAAGCACTACACATCGGTGTCGATGACCGCCGCCCGTTTTGCCGACAACTACGCCGCCGAACGTGGCGCAGGAGTGGCTCTGAGGGCCAACCGAGCCGGCACACTCCTCTCCTCGGGCGACAATCCACTCTTTGCTCTGAGAGGATTTACCCTCTTGGCCAATCCGTTGGGCGTGGGCGCACGTCCATCGGCCGAGCGCGATATGATGTTCCGCACAGCAGCACTTGCAGGGGTGAATATGGTAGAGGAGGAACTCCGAGTGGAGGACTTGGAGCAGTACGACGAGCTACTAGTCTTCACACCCGTAGGACTTCAAAGCATTGCCCGTGTGGGTGATATGGTAATGGTGA
>JAGBVY010000045.1 GCA_017630115.1 Tidjanibacter sp.
GCATCCCCGGCTTCCCCATCGTTCTCCACGGTTCGAGCTCCGTACCTCAGGACAAAGTGGCTATCATCAACACCTATGGTGGTGCTTTGAAGGATGCAGTAGGTATTCCCGAGGAGCAGCTCCGCACCGCAGCCAAGAGCGCTGTTTGCAAAATCAACATCGACTCCGACGGTCGTTTGGCTATGACCGCAGCTGTACGCGAGGTATTTGCTAAGAATCCTGCCGAGTTTGACCCCCGCAAATACTTGGGTCCCGCTCGTGACGCTCTGAAAGAGCTCTATATGGCCAAGAACATCAACGTTCTCGGTAGCGCAGGCAAAGTAGAGTAATCCGCTCTAAGCCAACAACAAAAGCCGACCCTTCGAGGTCGGCTTTTTGTTTTCATATCATCCGATTTGACTCTTTGCCCAAGAGGCCTACCTCATCTCCAAACCATATCGCAGGCGGCCACCCTCTTCGTAGCGCAAGCGACGCACGGTGTCGGCCCTGATGGTCAGCTCCGGCTCATTAGGTCCCTGCTGACGGAGCGAGATATGAGCTGCAAGTCCCCAGTCGGTATGGGGCGAATTTTGGTTGGATATGAAGTTTCCGAGCGAGTAGAAGACTCCTCCCATCGCCTTGCCATCGGCATTGTGCCACGCCTCATAGGGTTGTGCGACGTGGGGATGAGAGCCCACAACCACATCCACTCCCGCTCTTTGCATCCACTCGGCCAAACGGCGTTGTTCGGCGTTGGGCCTTAGTGCATACTCCACTCCCCAATGCACCAGCGCAACCACACAATCGACCCTCTGACGCACGCTCTCTATGTGGCGACGCATCGTTGTGGTATCCAATAAGTTAAGTTCCACACCAGCAGGCTGAGGCACATTTGCACCATAGGTGTAGGCAAGCAGAGCCACATCAAAATCACCCACACGACACACCAGTGGCTCGGTGCGCCCTACGGCATAGCCATCGGCCCTTGCACCAACATACTCAATCCCGGCATTGTCGAGGGCCGCTACCGTAGCCAACAGCCCTCCCACACCTCTGTCGATGGAGTGGTTGTTGGCGAGTGTCACACAGTCGAAGCCCACCGCACGCATATCGCGCGCCAACTCCTCAGGGGTGGCAAATGCAGGATAGCCACCATAGGGCGGACGGGGCGAAAGAGTGGTTTCTAAGTTGCCCACAACATAGTCAGCCTCGGCAAACAGTTCTACAACACCCTCAAAATGAGGGGCAAAGTCGTAATGTTCATACCCCACCCTTGCGGCATCGACCTGAGGCAAATGGGCCATAACATCGCCCACAACGACAAGCTCACCTCTACGGAGCTGTTCCTCGTCAGTCCAACACCCATCCTCCCGTGGCAACTCCACGCAAGAAGGCTCGCCAAGAGGGCTAAACCCCTTGACAGTAACCCAGAGAGCCGCCAGAGCCCAAAGAGTGAAAAAGGTGTATATCAACCCATTCCGCATTACCTATATTATTCCAAGCCTTTGTCGGTTTGTCGTTAGACGTTAGACGTTAGACAACAAGAAGAGGGTGCTCCGATGAAGCACCCTCTTCTGTGGTTTTCAGTTCTACCAAGCAAACAGAGGATAGTCGGCCATAAGAGCATTGACATCGCGGCGAACTGCTGCAATGTTCTCCTCGTTCTCGTGGTCGGAGAGTACGCGGTCGATAAGCTCCACAATGTAGTCCATCTTGTCCTCCTTCAAGCCACGAGTGGTGATGGCGGGAGTACCAAAGCGCAAGCCCGAAGTCTGGAAGGGCGAGCGGCTATCGAAGGGTACCATATTCTTATTGGTAGTGATGTCGGCAGCCACCAACACCTTCTCGGCAACCTTACCGGTAAGCTCGGGGAACTTGGTACGCAGGTCGATGAGCATAAGGTGGTTCTCGGTCTTACCCGAAACAACCTTGTAGCCACGACGAGCAAAAGCCTCGGCCATAGCAGCAGCATTCTTCTGCACCTGCTTCTGATACTCCACATAGGAGGGGTCGAGAGCCTCGCCAAAGGCCACAGCCTTAGCTGCAATGATGTGTTCCAGAGGACCACCCTGAATACCGGGGAATACGGCCGAGTTGAGCACAGCCGACATCTTCTTTACGACACCTTTGGGAGTGGTAAGACCCCAAGGATTGTCGAAGTCCTGACCCATAAGGATGATACCACCACGAGGACCACGGAGAGTCTTATGGGTGGTAGAAGTAACAATGTGGGCATACTTAACAGGGTTCTCCAACAGACCTGCGGCAATAAGTCCTGCGGTGTGGGCCATATCGACAAGCAGGATTGCACCAACCTTGTCGGCAATCTCCCTCATACGTTTGTAGTCCCATTCGCGCGAGTAGGCCGAAGCACCACCAATGATGAGTTTGGGGCGGTGTTCGAGAGCCAATGCCTCCATCTGGTCGTAATCAACAGTACCGGTCTCAGGGTTGAGCTGATAGCCCACAGCCTTGTAGTTTACACCCGACATATTTACAGGCGAACCGTGCGAGAGGTGGCCACCGTGTGCAAGATCAAGACCCATAAAGGTGTCGCCCACCTTCAAGCAAGCAAAGAATACTGCCATATTGGCCTGAGCACCACTGTGAGGCTGTACGTTGGCATACTCTGCACCGTAGAGTTTTTTGAGCCTCTCCTGAGCCAACAACTCCACCTTATCAACAACCTCGCAACCACCATAGTAACGTGCAGCAGGATAACCCTCGGCATATTTATTGGTGAGGATAGAGCCCATAGCCTGCATCACTTGGTCGCTCACATAGTTCTCCGATGCAATAAGTTCAAGACCATTGGTCTGACGTGCGCGCTCCTCGGCAATCAGTTCGAAAATTTCGTTGTCGTGTTTCATTGTTTAGTTTAGTTTTAAGTATAGTTATAGTTCAACGATTCGTCAATAGATTGACAAAATTAACTATTTTTTCGTTCCGTTCTCACTTTTGACAAAATAATTTTACTATCTTTGAAAAACTTTTCACCGTAAAACCTCTTGAAAAACTATGGGACTTTTAGAAGGTAAAGTAGCCCTCATTACGGGCGCAACTCGCGGCATTGGCCGAGCCATTGCTGTCAAATATGCATCCGAGGGTGCCGACATAGCATTTACTTATCTCTCCTCGGCTGCTGCTGCCAACGAGTTGGTGGCAGAGCTTGAATCACTCGGCGTCAGGGCCGTGGGCTACCGCTCCGATGCCGCCTCCTACGAAGAGGCCCACACTCTGGCCACAGAGGTAAACAAAACCTTCGGCCACATCGACATTCTCGTTCACAACGCCGGCATCACACGCGACACACTGCTGATGCGTATGAGCCAGGAGATGTGGGATAGCGTTATCGACACCAACCTCAAATCGGCATTCAACATAACCCACGCCGTTGCCCCCATTATGGCACGTCAGCGCAGCGGCTCTATCGTCTATATGAGCTCGGTTGTGGGCATTGGTGGCAACGCGGGTCAGGCCAACTATGCCGCCTCAAAGGCTGGCCTTATAGCATTTGCGAAGTCGGTAGCCAAAGAGTTTGGTGCTCGCGGTGTGAGAGCCAACTGCATCGCCCCCGGATTCATCCAGACCGATATGACTTCTGTACTGAGCGAGGATATTCGCGCCTCGTTTGTGGAGAACATTTCACTCCGACGCGCAGGTACGCCAGAGGATGTGGCAGGCGTGGCACTATTTTTGGGCAGCTCCCTCTCGGCCTACGTCACCGGCCAAACCATCCCCTGCTGCGGCGGTATGAGAGGCTAAGGCAACTAACAAGTCAATTATCAACATCATTTCATAAATAACAACTTACAACAACTTATCATTATTATGGCTTCAATAAAGGGCACTCAAACTGAGCAGAACTTGCTCAAAGCATTTGCGGGCGAAAGTCAGGCTCGCAGTCGTTACACTTTCTTCGCTTCGCAGGCCAAAAAAGAGGGCTTCGAGCAGATTGCAGCAATCTTTATGGAGACCGCCGAGCAGGAGAAAGAGCACGCAAAACGTTTCTTCAAATTCCTCGAAGGTGGTATGGTTGAGATTACTGCCAGCTACCCCGCAGGCGTAATTGGCGACACCGCCGCCAACCTCGAAGCTGCCGCCGCAGGCGAGCACGAGGAGTGGGCCGACCTCTATCCCGAATTTGCTGCCGTAGCCGACGAGGAGGGTTTCCCCGCTGTGGCTGCCGCATTCCGCAACATCGCCAAGGTAGAGGCCTACCACGAGCAGCGCTACCGCTCGCTCTATGCCCGTGTTTCCGAGGGCGAAGTATTCCTCCGCAAAGACGAAATCACTTGGCAGTGCCGCAACTGCGGTTTCATCTATGTTGGCAAAGAGGCACCCAAAGCTTGCCCCGCTTGTCTGCATCCACAGGCATACTTTGAGCCTTTGAAGGACAATTTTTAGTTAAAAACCAGCACGTCAGTCATAGGCGTAGAACTAAACACCTTATGCCTGTGGCTGCTATGCAGTACTTTTACATTCCCCCTACATCCCTGCTCAACAGGGATGTTGAGCGCAATTACGACCACCCCTCCTAACCTCCCCTTTCGTAGGGGAGGAAATTAAAAAGGGGGACTTGGCGGTTACACCGTAAGGCATACTTTGAGCCTTTGAAGGACAATTTTTAGTTAAAAACCAGCACGTCAGTCATAGGCGTAGAACTAAACACCTTATGCCTGTGGATGTGCGTTTATTCCACAAAAACCTCCGCTCACCACGAGTGGAGGTTTTGTATTTCAGAGTAGCACAAAAGAGCAAGTGCAAACAGCCTTCGCAATTGAAAACAGAAAATCATTAGAGAACTTAGCGGATAGGGCCTATTAGCCAGATTAGCCCTTAAAGCCCCTAAGGCCCTTAAAGCCTTTAAGGAATTTGGGCGGCAGGCAGCCCTCTCTTGACTTAGGACGGTTGGCGATTGACAGTCGGCAGGCAGCCCTCTCTTGACTTAGGACGGTTGGCGATTGACAGTCGGCGGGCAGCGGTTAAAAAACTCTCAATTTTCCATTTTCAATTCTCAATTAAAATAGGTATCTTTGCACCAAATGTGCAAATAACAAAAAACAACAATATAAAATGGCAGACGAGAAAATAATTTTTTCAATGGTGGGCGTGAGCAAAGTGCTCAACAACAACCGCAAAATCCTCAACAACATCTACCTCTCCTTCTTCTACGGAGCTAAAATCGGTATTGTCGGTCTGAACGGCTCGGGTAAATCGACCCTGATGAAAATCATTGCCGGCATAGACAAGAGTTTCCAAGGCGAAGTGGTATTTTCGCCCGGCTACTCGGTGGGATACCTCGAACAAGAGCCTCAGCTCGACGACACAAAGACCGTCAGGGAGATTGTGGAGGAGGGTTGCGCCCAGACCGTTGCCCTGCTGAAAGAGTATGAGGAGATAAACCTGAAATTCTGCGAGCCTATGAGCGACGAGGAGATGGCCAAACTCATCGAGCGCCAGGGCGAGCTCACCGAGGCCATCGACCACGTCAATGGTTGGGAGATTGACAGTATGCTCGAAAGGGCTATGGATGCACTCCGCTGTCCTGAGTCGGACCGTCTTGTCAGCACCCTCTCAGGTGGTGAGCGCAGGCGTGTGGCATTGTGCCGACTGCTCTTGCAAGAGCCCGACGTGCTGCTGCTCGACGAGCCTACCAACCACCTCGACGCCGAGAGCATCGACTGGCTCGAACAGCACCTCAACCAATATAAGGGTACGGTGATTGCCGTAACCCACGACCGTTACTTCCTCGACAATGTAGCAGGTTGGATTCTCGAACTCGACCGTGGCGAGGGTATTCCTTGGAAGGGCAACTATTCGAGCTGGCTCGACCAGAAGACCACCCGTTTGGCTATGGAGGAGAAACAAGAGAGCAAACGTCGCAAAGCCCTCGAAAGGGAGCTTGAATGGGTGCGTATGAGCCCCAAAGCACGTCACGCCAAGAGCAAGGCTCGTCTGGGTGCTTACGACAA
>JAGBVY010000046.1 GCA_017630115.1 Tidjanibacter sp.
GACACCGCAGCTTACTGAACGTAAGTGAGGATGTCGCTTGCGAAATTTGGTGCAAAATTTACCAACAAGGCGCTTTTTAACTGTCGAGCTTGAAGTCCTGACCAAGATATACCCTACGCACCTCCTCGTCGTTGGCCAGATCCTCGGCGCTACCAGCTTTGAGCACCCTACCCTCGAAGAGCAAGTAGGTACGGTCGGTAATCGAAAGGGTTTCGTGAACGTTGTGGTCGGTAATAATCACACCTATGTTTTTATCTTTTAGCGTACGCACAATGCTCTGAATGTCCTCCACAGCGATGGGATCGACACCTGCAAAGGGTTCGTCGAGAAGAATAAACTTAGGATTGATTGCCACCGCGCGTGCAATCTCGGTTCGCCTACGCTCGCCACCGGAGAGTTGGATACCCATATTCTTGCGCACCTTTTGCAGACGAAACTCCTCCAACAGCTCCTCCACCCTCTGGCGCTGATACTCCTTCGAGTAGCCGGTCATCTCCAACACAGCCTTCAAATTATCTTCAACGGTAAGCTGACGGAAGACCGAGGCCTCCTGAGCCAAGTAACCCACACCCATCTGGGCACGTTTATAGACAGGCATCTTGGTGATTTCGGTAGTTGTACCATCTTCGTCTTCGAGAAAGATGCGGCCGTCGTTGGGCTTAACAAGTCCCACAATCATATAGAAAGTGGTGGTTTTGCCCGCACCATTAGGGCCGAGCAGACCCACTATCTCGCCCTGTTTCACATCAATAGAGACGTGGTTAACGACCGTGCGGCTCTTATACTTCTTTACTAAATCGGAGGTGTATAGTTTCATTATTTCAAAAAATTTTCGACAAAGTTAGCGCAAATTCCGAAAAAATGACTACCTTAGTATTGCTATTTGCGAAAAAGAGTGATTTATATGGAGGAAAATCAGATTCAAACGAGCCTTTTGTTGGCCAAATTGAAAGAGTATTTTGGCTTCTCTTCGTTCAAGGGCAACCAAGAGGCTGTCATACGCAACGTGCTTGCCGGTGGCGACACCTTTGTACTTATGCCCACAGGCGGTGGCAAGAGTCTTTGCTACCAGTTGCCTGCCCTTATGATGGATGGCGTGGCCATCATCATCTCGCCACTGATTGCGCTGATGAAGAATCAGGTCGATGCGATGCGTACATTTAGTATGGAGGAGGGCATAGCCCACTTCCTCAACTCTTCGCTCAACAAAGCAGCCATCACACAAGTGAAAAACGACGTGCTGGCCGGCAAAACCAAACTCCTCTACTTTGCTCCCGAATCACTCACCAAAGAGGAGAACATCTCATTTCTTCGCAAAATCAAAATTTCGTTCTACGCCATCGACGAGGCGCACTGCATCTCGGAGTGGGGTCACGACTTCCGCCCCGAGTATCGTCGCATACGTCCCATTGTGAACGACATTGGTCGCGCACCTATCATTGCCCTAACGGCAACTGCCACCCCAAAAGTGCAGTTCGACATCCAGAAGAACCTCGGTATGATGGATGCTAAGGTCTATAAGTCGTCGTTCAACCGCCCCAACCTCTACTACGAGCTCAGGCCCAAGCACGATGTAAACAAAGATATTATCCGCTACATCAAACAAAACCCCGGCAAGAGCGGTATCATCTACTGTCTATCGCGCAAGAAGGTGGAAGAGCTGACCGAACTACTTATAGCCAACGGTATTCGCGCCCTACCCTACCACGCAGGTATGGATGGCGTAACCCGAGCCAACAATCAAGACGCATTCTTGATGGAGGAGGTGGAGGTGATTGTAGCTACCATTGCCTTTGGTATGGGCATCGACAAGCCCGATGTACGCTACGTCATCCACTACGACATACCCAAGAGTTTGGAGGGCTACTATCAGGAGACTGGACGTGCAGGCCGCGATGGTGGCGAGGGTAGGTGTATAACTTTTTACAGCTACAAGGACATCCAGAAGTTGGAGAAGTTTATGCAGGGTAAGCCTGTGGCCGAGCAGGAAATTGGCCGATTGTTGTTGCTCGAAACCGTGGCCTATGCCGAGAGTAGTGTCTGCCGACGCAAAAGCTTGCTACACTACTTTGGCGAGGAGTACACCGAGGAGAATTGCGGCGCGTGCGACAACTGCATCAATCCCAAGCCCAAAATCAACGCCCAGAAGCAGATGGTTATGGCCTTGGAAACTCTCGAAGCCATTGGACCTAAGTTTAAGGTCGATTACCTAACCTCTGTATTGGTGGGCAAGAACACCTCTATGATTAAGTCGTATGGCCACCACAAGATTGAACATTTTGGCATTGGTGCCGACCACGATGAGCGTTTCTGGGGTGCCGTCGTAAGAAAAGGACTTATTGAGGGACTCATAGATAAGAACATTGAGAACTATGGTCTGCTATCGCTCAGTGCTAAGGGCGAGGCCTTCCTTGACAAACCCTACAACCTTACAATCACCCTCGACCACGACTACAACGAGGAGAGCGATGAGGAGGCTCTGGCTGCTGCGGCAGGTAAGGGTGCTGTGGCCGACGAGGAGCTATTTGCTATCCTGAAAGACCTTCGCAAGCAGGTGGCCTCACGCAATGGCCTACCCCCATTTGTAATTTTCCAAGACCCCTCGCTCGAAGATATGGCAATCCAATACCCCATCACTATTGAGGAGTTGCAGAACATCAGCGGCGTGGGTGCAGGCAAGGCCAAGAAGTTTGGAGCAGAGTTTGTAAAGGTTATTGCTGCCTATGTGGAGGAGAAGGAGATTGTCCGTCCTCAGGATATGGTCGTAAAGAGTGTTGGCAACAAGAGTGGCAACAAGGTATTCATCATCCAGAGCATCGACCGCAGGATGGACTTCGAGGATATTGCCCACGCCAAGAATCTCCAAATGGAGGAGCTGCTGACCGAGATAGAGTCTATTGTCAATTCGGGCACAAGGCTCGACATCAGCTACTACATCGAACAGGTAGTCGATGACGACAAGGCCGAGGATATTTACCTCTACTTCAAGGAGGATGCCGAGACCGACAGCCTCGACGAGGCAATGGAGGAGCTGGGCGACGACTACACCGAGGAGGAGGTGCGCCTAGTCCGCATCAAATTCCTATGCGAACAAGGACACTAATTTGAATTGAAAATTCAAAATTCAAAATTCAAAATTAAAGAAAAGCTACGAGCGCAAATGCACCCGTAGCTTTTTCGTATAGTATAATGAGGTCTTACTATGGAAATGACGTAAGGATTGAGATCAATTTGCCTTGGGGGTGAAATCAACCCAATAGTGGGTCATAGCGGGTCGGGTAACTGCGCCAGTTGCCACAAATATAGAGAATAAATCCTTAATTTTCAACTTTCAATTTTCAATTTTCAACTTTAATGGGTATTTTTGTGGCACAACAATAAATCTTTACAACATTGACTACAAAGCGATATAATAAAAAAGGTAGAGGAGGTGCTCACAGGGCTGCCTCGGTCACTACCGACCCCAACTATGTCAGGCCCAAGAAGGCGCTCGGACAGCACTTCCTAACCGATATGGGTGTGGCACGCAGCATTGCCGAGGCAATGAGCGAGGGCGGCAACGTCTTGGAGGTGGGCTGTGGCACAGGCGTGCTGACGCAATTCCTATTGCAGCGCAACGACATAACAACTTGGGGCGCAGAGGTCGATGGCGAGAGTGTGGAGTATCTCCACCGCCACTACCCCGACTTCACCCCACGCCTCATCTACGGCGACTTTCTCAACCTCCCCTTAGACGAGATGTTTCCCGAGGGTCTGAAAGTCATAGGCAACTTCCCCTACAACATCTCCTCACAGATATTCTTCAAGGTACTCGACTACAAGGAGTTGATTCCAGAGGTGGTGGGTATGGTACAGAGGGAGGTAGCACTGAGGATTGCCTCGCCTGCCGGCAACCGCGACTACGGCATACTGAGCGTACTGATGCAAGCTTGGTACGATATCGAATATCTCTTCACCGTCCACGAGAACGTATTTAACCCTCCTCCCAAGGTTAAGAGTGCCGTTGTGAGAATGAGGCGCAACTCTGTCAAAGAGTTGGGCTGCAACGAGGAGTTATTTGTAAAGGTCGTAAAGGCCGCTTTTAGTCAGCGACGCAAGATGCTCAAAACGCCCCTGAAAGCTATATTTGGCGACTTTGGCGGAGCCGAGCACCAATTCTTCTCGCTCCGCGCCGAGGCCCTTTCGGTGGCCGACTACATAGCTCTAACCAACTGGGTGGAAGAGAACATTGAAAAATAAAAACAATTAGCTGTCAGTCCTGCGCGGGCTGACAGTTTTTCTTTATTGGCTCGGTGTTTGCATAGGTATGGGGGTTAGCACACAAAAGTTTAACCACTAAAAACGAAATCTATGCAACAAAAATCTTTTCGCAGACTTCTTTTCGTGGTGCTTGCCTCGCTGATGTCGGCACTCACCATAAGTTCCTGCACATCGCAAAAACGCTGGAACGAACAACAACGCCACGAGGCACACCAAATGCTACGTCAGTGGCGCGAAATTGCCTACCTAAACGCCCTCACAGAAGAGGAGTTTGAGCTCTTCGCCACCAACGTCACCGACCTACTCGAAGAGGAGTGGCCCTCCTATGTGGAGTTTATCCAGATGCCAATGGTGGGCGACAGTGTGGAGATGGTAGTAGTGGCAACCATTGTAACCGAGATTAAAGCCTCGCCCGAGAAATTACGCCACATATTCTCCTACCCCGAGCTGGTCGAAGCCTCCATACTTCCCGAGGGGATGAGCCTCCGACAACAGCACGACTTCTACAAATGTTTTGCCGAGAGGGTCAATATGAGCTACGGCTCGATGCAACAATTCGTCTGGGATGCAATCTACTCTCGCCTGAACGACAAACTCATAGCACAGATGATGCGACGTTGTGCCGACCCCTATTGGGAGGTGGATGTAACTGTGGTAGAGGTAGATTAGTAAAAAAATAGGGAGCCACCTCCCTATTTTTTTGCCACATATATCAAATCGAAGCACTCCTCGTGAACAGGCACTACGGAGTAGTCGCTCATCTGGATACCCTCCGTCAGAGTCTGATTTTCACTAAGCAGACGGCGGCGATTGAGCCTATTGAGCAGGTCGTAGGGTATCTGCAACATCCAGCGCGGAAGTCGGTGTTGCAAATCCAGAGGGTCGAAGCGAGTGATACGCTCAACACCCTCGCGATTCTTCTGGTAGTAGTTCCACACCTTCTCGTTGCCCTCTACGCCCAGCTGTTCTACCTCGGCAAAACTCCCTTTAAGCAGCCTTTCGAACTCTTCGGCCGTGTACTCTCTAACGTGCCACGGATTGCGTGTGAGCGACATTGGACGGTTGGGGGTGCTGACAATAAATTTGCCACCCTTTTTCAGTACGCGCCACACCTCCCTAACGAACTCTTTGTCTTTCTTGATATGCTCCACCACTTGGAACGAGATGACACAATCGACACTCTCGCTTTCAATCCCCGCCAAAGGAGGCACACGCATCTGGCGAAACTCCACGTTGGGCTGAGCCTCTATGAGCTCTCTGTCGGGCAAATGCTTATCAATCGTCAGAAAACTCTCCGCCTTGGGTGCGACCACCTCAATGCCATAGCCACCACCCGTGCCAATCTCCAACACACGCCCTTCGACCCTCTCGGATGCAAAGTAGTAGGCCAGCAAGGAACGCTGGAAAACATAGTTATCGGAGGCGTCGCGTTGAGATACACGCTCGGCAGTTTGATTCTTAGCCATAGTGAATGTAGGATTCTTGGGAGCTACTATTTTGCTATTGATATTTCGCCCTCACTAATAGTTATGCGTCTTTGACGGTAGAGCGCACCTACGGCCTTCTTGAAACTCTTTTTGCTAAGGCCAGTAAGCGAGGCTATCTCCTCGGGCGAAGAGTTGTCGCCCAGTGGCAGTCTGCCGCCGCTCTTTTGGAGCAATTCCAGAAGTCGCTCGGCGGAACTGTCGCGCAACTGGCGACCCTCTTGCTGCAACATCACATCGATGCGCCCCTCGGCACTGATACGATGCACATAGCCTGTGAGCCTATCGCCCACCTTTATGGGGGTGAAAATTTGGTCGTTGTATATCATACCCCAGTGGCGATTGTTAATCACCACGCGGTAGCCCATCTCCATACGGCGAGCCACCAACAAATCTACCTGCTCGTGGGCTCTGACGCCAATCTCGGCATTGGAAATGTACTTGCCAAGTTTGGTTGTGGCCACCACACGGCCCGTCAGAGGGTCGCGGTAGAGATAGACCAGATAACGGCCACCCATCTGCACCTCGAAGGGGACGTTGCGATTGGGCATAAAGAGGTCTTTGGCCGTAATACCCCAAGCCAGAAATACGCCGTGAGCATTCCTATCAACAGCCTCCAATACAGCCGCCTCGCCTACCACTGCCAAAGGTTTCTCGCGAGTGGCAATGAGTCTATTCTCGGAATCGTGATAGACAAACACCTCCACAAGGTCGCCAACGTGATCTGAGAGGGATACATAGCGATTGGGAAGCAACACCTCTGCCCCCTCTTCGTCGGTCAGGTATATTCCGGGGTCGGCAATGCGACTTATTCTAAGAGTTTGATATTCGCCAGCTTGCAGCATAGAGTCGAAAGAGTTACGTTTTTGTTTGGTAAATTTGTGCAAAAATAGAACTTTGTCGCGAGAAATCGTTATTTTTGCAAAAAATAATCCACTCCCCCATTTTAAGCCGATGAAAGTTGCACTCGTACAATTCGACACTCTCCACTGCGCACCACAAGCCAACATCGCCACCATCGAACAACTACTCGCCGAGGTGGAGTGCGATTTGGTGGTGCTGCCCGAGATGTTCTCCACCGGTTACAACACCAACGCCGAGGCCATAGCCGAAGAGAACTACGGCCCCACAAGGCGCTGGATGGAATCCTATGCTGCCGAGCATAACTGCGGCGTAGTGGGCTCGGTGGCCGTTAGGGAGCGTGGTGAGTATCGCAACCGCCTCTACGTCTGTCTGCCCGACGGCACCACCTGCCACTACGACAAGCGTCACCTTTTTACTTTCGCAGGTGAGGACAAGAGTTTCTCGGCAGGCAAGGAGCGCATCGTTGTAGAGTGGATGGGAGTGCGTATTCTGCCACTCGTTTGCTACGACCTAAGGTTCCCGGCGTGGAGCTACCTGCCCGGAGCGGTGGATTTGATTATCTACTCGGCGGCGTGGCCCGCAGGGCGCATTGGCGCTTGGCAGACACTCCTACCTGCGCGTGCCATCGAAAATCAGGCGTGGGTAGTGGGAGTAAACCGCCTAGGCAACGATCTCCACAACACCCCCCACTCAGGCCATTCGGCAGCCTACGACTACTTGGGTCACAAGGTGGCCGACTGCAACGAGGTGCAGAGGGTTGAGGTGGTAGAGATTGACCCCGAGAAATGTAGGATATTTAGAGAAAAATTTAGGGCTTGGCAGGATGCCGACCAAATCACAATCAAATGAGCAACCAACACGATAGCATAATCATAACCGGTGCGAGGGTCAATAATCTGAAAAATATCGACCTTGAAATACCGCGCAACAGCCTTGTGGTAATCACAGGACTGTCGGGTAGTGGCAAGTCGTCGCTTGCCTTCGACACCATCTATGCCGAGGGGCAGAGGCGCTATATGGAGACCCTATCGTCGTATGCACGTCAGTTTGTAGGCACTATGGAACGCCCCGATGTCGATAAGATTGAAGGTCTCAGCCCTGTGGTGGCCATTGAACAAAAGACCACCAACAAAAACCCACGCTCGACGGTGGGTACAGTGACTGAGATTAACGACTTTCTACGCTTGCTCTATGCTCGTGCCTCGCGCGCCTACTCGCCCGCCACGGGAGAGGAGATGGTACACTACACCGACGAACAGATTATGGGCCTCATCGAAGAGAACTTTGCAGGCCACAAGATAGCCCTCCTTGCTCCCGTAATCAAGGGTCGTAAGGGTCACTACCGCGAACTTTTTGAGGGTTTTGCCCGCCGAGGTTTCATCCACGCAAGGATTGACGGCGTGGTGATGGAGATTAGCTCAGGTATGAAACTCGACCGCTACAAGACGCACAACATCGAGCTGGTGATAGACCGACTGATTGTTGGCGAGAGTGGCCACGACAGACTATCCAAGAGCCTAAAAGAGGCTATGCGTCAGGGTAAAGGTACTATTTTGGTCTATGACTATGCGCTCGATACGGCACGCTACTACTCGCGCCACCTGATGTGCCCCACAACGGGCGATTCGTTCGACGAGCCCGCACCCCACACCTTCTCGTTCAACTCTCCCCAAGGAGCTTGCCCCCACTGCGGTGGTTTGGGCGAGGAGGCCACATTTGACAAAGAAAAAATCATCCCCAATCCACAACTAAGCATTGCAGAGGGAGGTCTTACACCGCTCTCGAAAGTAAGCAACAAGTGGATTTCAGCTATACTCTCGGCCCTAGGACGACGCTACGATTTCACCATCGACGACCCCATTGGGTCGCTCTCGGAGGAGGCTCTATCGGCCATCATCAATGGCGACGCCGAACCTATGGCCATCGACACCCGTAGCATCTATGGCGGTGGCGGTGTGCAGATGACTGCTTGGCAGGGCATAGTGCAGTATCTCGAACAAGACAAAGAGGAGAGCGGTCGGGGCACGGGCGCCAAGTGGTTGGGACAATTTATCGAACATAAGCCTTGTAGCCTCTGCGGTGGCACAAGACTCAAAAGCGAGGCTCTCCAATTCCGCATCGCAGGCAAGAACATTGCCGAAGTGTCGGATATGAGCATCGAAAGGTTGCGCGAGTGGATTGCGAGCGTACCCGAACAGATGACCTCGAAGGAGCTGGCCATTGCTCGCGAGATACTCAAAGAGATTGGCGACCGACTCGGTTTCTTGTGCGATGTAGGTTTGGGCTACCTATCGCTCTCGCGCCCATCGCGTTCGCTTTCGGGCGGTGAGAGTCAGCGCATCAGACTCGCCACTCAGGTAGGCTCAAAGCTTGTCAATGTGCTCTACATTCTCGACGAGCCAAGCATTGGACTCCACCAAAGGGACAATCGCAAACTCATTGATAGTCTGAAAAACCTACGCAACGAGGGCAACTCCATCATTGTAGTTGAGCACGACGAGGAGATGATGCGTTCGGCCGACTGGATAGTAGATATAGGCCCTCTGGCGGGTCGCAAGGGAGGCGAGATTGTGGCGCAAGGCACATTTGACGATATTGTATCAGCCGATTCACTCACTGCCGACTACCTTAGTGGCCGACGCACCATTGAGCTACCCGCAAGCCGACGCACACCAAGCGGTAGGTCACTACGAATTGAGGGAGCAAGAGGCAACAATCTGAAAGGTGTGAATGTGGATATTCCTCTGGGGCTTATGGTCTGCATCACGGGCGTGAGTGGCAGTGGCAAGTCGTCGCTCATAAACGAAACCCTGCGTCCCTACCTTAGTCGCACCCTGAATAGGTCGTTCGACCAAGCATTGCCATTTGACACCATAGTAGGTGTAGAACATCTAACCAAGGTGGTTGTGGTGGACCAGAGTCCTATTGGTCGCACCCCTAGGAGTAACCCTGCCACCTACTCCAACGTATTTGCCGACATCCGCAAGCTCTTCGAGAAGACCCAAGATGCACAAGTGAGGGGTTTTGGAGCAGGCCGATTCTCGTTCAACGTCAAGGGTGGCCGCTGTGAGGAGTGCAAGGGTGCGGGAGTGCAGACCATCGAGATGAACTTCCTGCCCGACGTATATGTCACCTGCAAGGCCTGCGGAGGACATCGCTACAACCGCGAGACATTGGAGGTGAAATATAAGGGCAAGAATATAGACGACGTACTTTCGATGACCATCAACCAAGCCGTTGAGTTCTTCGAGAGCATTCCCAAGATTTACACCAAGCTCAAAGCTATACAGGAGGTGGGCCTGGGCTACCTCAAACTCGGCCAGAGTTGCACCACCCTCTCGGGAGGCGAGAGCCAGCGCATAAAACTGGCTGCCGAGCTTGCAGGCCGCGATACGGGTAGCACACTCTACATCTTCGATGAGCCTACAACAGGCCTCCACTTTGAAGACATCCGTCAGCTACTGAGCGTATTCCAGAAGTTGGTAGATAGGGGCAATAGTGTGGTTATCATCGAGCACAATCTTGACGTCATCAAGTGTGCCGACTGGATTATTGATATGGGCCCCGAAGGTGGCGAGGCAGGAGGCAGAGTGATTGCCGAAGGAACGCCCGAGCAGGTAGCAAAGATTACCGCAAGCCACACGGGTCGTTTCTTGGCCGAGATTTTGGACAAATAAGAATGTAGGACCACTACTCTTGTAGCGCGTGCAACCGATTGCACGCGCTACTTATTTATTGGCATAGGCACGCTATTTGCACTCTTCTGCCACGACAGCAAACATCCACAACCTCTCACAAAAAGTCCAAATGGTCGAAACATCACTTGCAAAGCAAAATATAAGTCGCAGTGGTGGAGTTATGTCAGGGAAAAACGGACCACACCGAGCCAACTATCCGCTCGAAGGTGGTCGCAAACCCAACCACACCACTATGACAACCGAACGAGCAACTCGTATTCAAACCTCCCTACTCAACGGCGTTGAGAAGAGAACACTCGTATGGCTGGCCGAGCGTCAGCCACAATGGGTCACCTCCGACCTACTTACCTACCTCGGCATCTTTGGCGCTCTGCTCTGCGGTGCAGGCTTTGCCCTCTCATCGCTCGACATCAACTTTCTTTGGCTCTCCTCCTTTGGACTGGTAGTCAATTGGTATGGCGACTCGCTCGACGGCACACTCGCCAGAGTCAGGGAGTGTCAGAGGCCAAAATATGGATTCTTTATCGACCACTCCGTCGATGCCATAACCATAACACTTATGTGCGTTGGCGCAGGTCTTTCGCCTCTGCTGAGGCTTGATGTGGCTCTCGGAGTGCTAGCCGCCTACCTGATACTCTCGGTCTATACCTACGTCTGCACCATCGTCACCAACAAAATGAGGCTCACCTATGGCGTTATGGGCCCAACGGAGTTTCGTTTGTTGGTCATCCTCACCAACACACTCTTCATCTACACCCCGTGGCACACACTCAGCTACACCATTGGTTCTGCTACATTCTCGCTCTTTGACCTGATTGCACTTGGCGTCATTGGCTTGATAATGTTGCTTTGGACAAACCAATGGCTCTCGGACCGCAAACAGCTCTCCAAGCTCGACCCACCCAAGAGGTACAACCCCACAGCAAAATCGCCCCGAAAAAGAGGTCAGACTAAACAATAACAACATCGCTACCAGCCCCCCCCAACGAGAAACCTTTGTAAAATTCACTTTTCACGAGAAGGATGTTTGGTAGGTATATGAAATTTATGCTCACACGAGCTGCGGGCACATTGGCCGACACACTGGTGCTATGGCTGATGGCCCACTATGTCTTCGACGGTGGATACTGGGCCACCTACATCATCTCGCCCCTAATATCATTTGAGGTGGCTGTGATGTGCAACTTTCTCTGCTCCTACTACTGGGTGTGGAGTGGTCGCATAAGCCACCGAAGCGCGCGCTCATTCTGGCTACACTTCGTAGGCTTCAACCTATCCTCAGTGGCAGGATTCTTGGTAAAGATGCTCTTTCTGCTACTCTTCGAGCGCATATTTGGTTGGGGCGTGGTTTGGTGCAATCTCGCAGCACTATCCATATCGGGGGTGCTCAACTTCTTGCTCTCGGACAGGATTGTGTTTCGCACCAAGCGACAAGAGCCACAACATATACTCCTTGAGACCAATGAGTTATCGGCCATATCGCCCATTTTTAGAGGCAGGGTTGGCAGGCTCTTTGCACGCTTTGCCCTACGGCTCTGCGGAGTGGATGCACTCAACCGCATCTACGACCACATCTACCCCTACAAGGGAGCTGAGGCTGCCCAAAAAGCATTGGAAAAGATAGGTTGCGACTACCTTGTTGGCTCGGCCGAGAGGCTCAACGAACTACCCGAAGGGGCTTTTATCACAATCAGTAACCACCCCTATGGCGCACTCGACGGAGTGATACTGCTCGACCTTTTGGGGCACCGCAGGGCAGACCTGAAAGTGATGGTCAATGAGCTACTGTGGCGTGTAGAGCCACTGCGGGATAACTTTATTGCCGTAACTCCCACAACCACACACAAGCAAAGCGCCAACGCCACAACACTCAATGGCATACGTTCCTGCCTGAAACACCTCGCCTCGGGCCACCCGATGTCGTTTTTCCCCTCAGGAGCGGTATCGGACCTCCACCCTCTCAGGGGCGAAATTGCCGACCGCCAATGGCAGGATAGCCTTCTGAGGCTCATCCAAAAGGCCAATGTGCCCGTTGTACCAATCCACTTCGAGGGGCGCAACTCGCTATTCTACTACACTTTGGGCCTCATTGATTGGCGCATCAGGCTACTCAGGCTGCCACGCGAGGTGCTCAACAAAGGGCGCGGCCGACACAGCCTAACAATTGGCCCCACCATCTGGCCATCGACCATAGCCGCAGCAGGGTCGGTGGAGGAGATTGGAGAACTATTGCGTAAGGCTGTCTATGAGCTGCCGCAAGCAAGCACATACACCCCAAGCAGCCTACTTAGAAAAGAGAAGTAAACTCGTTGGGCATCGTAGAATAGCAACTCGCAACAAGTTATCATTCTGCACTTTGAGCCGCAAATTATACTCGTAGGAAAAACACACCAAACCAAATACAGACATCTGCAAACAAAGATAATGCATTATATTTGCAGCAAGAACAAAACAATAATTATGAAAAAATTTTTTACTACCATCGTCCTAATGCTCGTTAGCATTATGGCGCTTTCGGCCCAGAGCCAGTTTGTTGGCCAGTGGACCACCATCGACGACAAGACAGGCGAACCCGCAGGTATTGTAGAGATTTACAAAGAGGCAACCGACGGCCTCTACTATGGTAAACTAATTGGCACCTACGGCGAGGACAAGAGCAGCGTTGGCACTATGATTGTCAGAGGTATGAAGTATGAGGATGGCAAACTCGTGGGCGGCAAAGTTTACGACCCCGAAGCCAAGAAACTCTACTACTGCACCATCAAGTACAACGCCAAAGAGCAGCAGCTCGACCTTCGTGGCTCGCTCGACAAACGCGGTCTGTTGGGACGCACCCAGACTTGGGTTAAGAAACAGTAGCACACACACTCTCATTCATACATAACAAACGCAGTGCGAGCGATGACGTGATTTCATCGCTCGCACGATTTTTTTTGCGGCAGTTGGTTGCTGGCAAGTTGAAAGTAGAGAGGGAGGTTAGGGAACTTAGGGAGGTTAGGGAATAGGGCCTATAAGGCCTATAAGGCCCAGTTACCAGTTACCAGTTATCAGTTGTCGGTAGACGGTCGACGGTCGACGGTCGACGGTCGACA
>JAGBVY010000047.1 GCA_017630115.1 Tidjanibacter sp.
AGCAGATGACCATCGACGGTAACTTCCCCACCGTAGAGTCGCCCAACCCAGAGGAGAGGACCACTATGCGTATGGCCATTGAGCAGGGTCAGAAGGAGGGTGCCGAGATTGTTATGGCCACCGACCCCGACAGCGACCGTATTGGCATTGCCGTACCCGATGAGAATGGCAACTTTGTGCTTCTGAATGGCAACCAGACTTGTGTGCTGCTCACCTACTATATGTGCCGCCGTTGGAAAGAGAACGGTATGCTCGACGGCAAGCAGTATATCGTAAAGACCATCGTCACCTCCGAGATGATGGCCGACGTAGCCAAGAGCTTCGGCGTTGAGTATTTCGATTGCTTGACCGGCTTCAAGAACATTGCTAAGGTTATCCGCGCAGAGGAGGCCAAGGGTAATGTATATATTGGTGGTGGCGAGGAGAGTTTTGGTTTCCTTGCAGGCTCGTTCCTGAGGGACAAAGATGGCGTTTCGGCCTGCTCGTTGGCTGCCGAGGCAGCTGCTTGGGCCAAGAGCATTGGCACTTCGCTCTACCAGCTCATCAAAGAGCTCTACGTTGAGTATGGCTTCTACAAAGAGGGTCTTGTGAGTGTTGTACGCAAAGGTCAGGAGGGTGCAGCCGAGATTAAGCAGATGATGGTTGATTTCAGAGCCAATCCTCCCAAGCAGATTTGCGGCTCGGACATCGTAACTATCAAGGACTACCAGTCCTCCATAGCTCTCGACCCCCGCACCGGCGCCACCAGCCCCATCGAGATTGACAAGTCGAATGTTTTGCAGTACCTGACTGCCGATGGCACAATCCTTTCGATTCGCCCCAGTGGCACCGAGCCTAAGATTAAGTTCTACTTCGGCGTAAAAGAGCCACTCAGCTCGCTTGCCGACTACGAGGCAGTCTCGGAGAAACTCGACAAGAAGATTGAGAGAATGAAAAAAGAGCTCAACTTGGTATAACCATTTAAGATTCAACGAATAAGGGGTTGCAACGTGCAACCCCTTATTTATTTTCAACATTCTTTCCTACTTGACTCGCACGAGATTTATACCGTCGCGGATGGGAACGATGACGTTTTCCACCCTATCGTCATCCCTAACCATACGATTAAACTCCACAATGCCAAGCGTTTGCAGGTCGGAGGTCTTGATGTTCTGCTCCACCACCTTTCCATACCAGAGGATATTATCGGCCAAGATATAACTACCCGAGCGCACCAATCCGCCATCCAAGAGCATACGGTAGTAGTCGGGGTACTCCCTTTTGTCGCCATCGAGGAAAACAAGGTCGTAGCACTCCCCCAACTTCGGCACCACTTCAAGAGCCGAGCCGATGTGGCGACGTATTTTATGGGCGTGGGGCGAGCGAGCAAAAAACTCGTTCTGGATGCTCTCCAACTCATCCTCAATCTCCACCGTATCTATCAGGCCATCGTCGGGCAGTCCCTCGGCAAAGCAGAGTGTAGCATAGCCTGTGAATGTGCCTATTTCGAGCACCCTGCGAGGGCGAATCATACGAGTGAGCATCGTAAGGAAGAGTCCCTGAACGTGGCCTGAGACCATCTGGGGTTGCACCACGCGCATATAGCTCTCGCTTTCCAATTGCGCTAGCAGTTCATCCTCGGGCGAGGAGTAGTTGCGTATGTATCTTTCGAGTTCTTCGTTCATATACTATTATATATTATACATAGGTAAGCGACGAGAGTGAGGGCAGAATTTCGCGCGCCACCTCCATAATATCCTCGGGGGTAATTTCGCCAATCTTGCGATAGACCTCCTCTGAGCTATCGACCTCGCCATAGACAAGCAGACTCTTGCCCACGCCAAGCATATAGGCCTCGTTGTTTTCGCTCGATGTGGCAAACTGACCGATAAATTGCCTCTTGGCAATCGAGAGTTGGCGCTGAGAGAGTGGCTCAGAGGTAATCCTATCCAACTCGGCCGCAATCACACGCCTACACTGCTCCTGCTTATCTCTATCGCACGAGTAGTAAATCGTAAACATTCCGCAGTCGCTCAGGGGTGTATAGAGAGCCTCCACACAATAGGTCAAGGCATTGCGCTCACGCATAGCCACATTGAGCCTCGATGCGGCCGAAGGACCACCCAAGATATTGGTCATCAGTATGAGTGCCAGACGTTTGCGATTGCTGAGCGAATAGGCTCTTGCACCCATTACGCAACGTACTTGGTGGTGGTTGGGGTGCGAGATAGACCTCTCAAAGCGTTCCACCTCCGAGGGCGCCACCCTCTGATGTTGCCTCTTCGTGGCGGGCTCTTGTCCAAAATAACGTTCGACAGCTGCCACAAAATTTTTGGGACTAATGTTGCCAATAGCGGCAAATACCATTTGGTCGGTAGTGTAGTTGCGCTCCACAAAACGCCTAATATCCTCCGAGCCAAGTTTGGCTATTGAGCGCTTGCTGCCAAGGATATTGTGGCCAAGTTGCGAGCCGGCAAAGAGCAAATCCTCGAAGTCGTCGTAGATTCGTTCCTCTGGCGAATCTTTATACATATTTATCTCATCCACAACCACTTCTTTCTCCTTATCGACCTCCGTCTGAGGAAATGTGGAGTGGAAAATAATGTCGTCAATAAGCTCAACAGCCTTACGAAAGTCGCCCTTCAAGACAGTGGCGTGAACAACCGTTTCCTCCTTGGTTGTGAAGGCGTTAATCTCACCACCGAGGTTTTCCAAGCGACAATTCACCTGATAGGCTTTGCGCTTTGAGGTCCCTTTGAAAAGCGTATGTTCGAGCAGGTGGGCAATGCCAATCTCGCCGGGGAGTTCGTCACGACTACCCGCACCAATGGTCATCGAACAGTAGCAGACAGCACTCTTGACCTGTTTGAGCACACACCTGACTCCATTGGGCAGGGTGTGGATGAAAAAATCTTCTCGTCTCTTCATTTCTTCCCCTTCCCTTTGGTTTGTCGTTGTAGCTCCAAGTGCGCTGCCAGATACTCTCCCGTATGACTACCCTCTGAGGCAAGCAGCCCCTCGGGAGTACCCTCATACACAAGGCTACCACCCCCCTCTCCCGCCTCAGGGCCAAGGTCGATAATCCAGTCGGCCGACTTGATAATATCCAGATTGTGCTCAATAATCACAATCGTATGCCCCTTTTGGAGCAATGCGTCGAACGCTTGGAGTAGTTTTTTAATATCGTGGAAATGCAGACCCGTTGTGGGCTCATCGAAAATAAACAGAGTACCTGCCGTGGTGTCGTTGCCCATAAGATAGGATGCCAACTTAACTCGCTGAATCTCACCGCCCGAAAGTGTCGATGTGGATTGGCCGAGCTTAATGTATCCCAGACCGACATCTTGGAGCGTGCGGAGCGTAGAGGCAATGCGCTGACAGGTGGGGGCGTCATCCTCCGAGAAGAATGCAATGGCCTCATCCACATTCATTTCCAGCACATCGGCAATACTCTTGCCCCTATATCGCACCTCCAACACCTCGTCGGTAAATCGCCTACCGCCACAATGCTCACATTTAAGCTCCACGTCGGCCATAAACTGCATCTCTACCCTGATTACACCCTCGCCCTGACACTCCTCGCAGCGTCCACCGGGGCGATTGAACGAAAAGTGCGACTGGCCAATGCCATTGTGACGTGCGTAGGGCTGCGAGGCAAACAGATACCTAATCTCGTTATAGACTTTCGTGTAGGTTACGGGATTGGAACGCAGCGACTTACCAATAGGGCTTTGGTCCACCATCTCCACAGCACCCACCTTGCCCAAGTCGCCCATAAGCAGCTCAAAGCCACCGGGTTTGTTCCCCGTCTCGTAGATGTGGCGACGCAATGCGGGGTAGAGAATACTCTCCACCAGCGATGATTTACCACTACCGCTAACGCCTGTAACACAGGTCATAACCCCAAGCGGGATGGTGACGTCGAAACCTTTAAGGTTGTTTTCCCTTGCCCCTTTGATTGTTATTGAGTTGCTCCAACCACGCCTCGACGAAGGCACAGCTATCTGCCTACGACCCATAAGGTAGTCGGCAGTAAGGCTGTTGGTGCTCTTAGTAAGTTCGTTAAGTGTGCCATTAAAGACCACCTCGCCACCTTTTTCGCCCGCCTCAGGGCCAATATCTACAATATAGTCGGCTGCCCTGATGACCTCCTCCTCGTGCTCCACCACAATCACAGTATTGCCCAAGTCGCGCAACTTTTTCAACACCCCAATCAGGCGATTGGTATCCCTCGGATGCAGACCAATGCTCGGCTCATCGAGTATGTAGAGCGAGCCGGTTAGGTTGCTGCCGAGCGACGTGGAGAGGTTGATGCGCTGGCTCTCGCCACCCGAGAGAGTAGAGGAAAGTCTATCGAGCGTAAGGTAACCAAGTCCCACATCTGCAACATATTGCAGTCGGGTGCGAATCTCCGTAAGCAGGCGCGAAGCACGCGACAGTTCGTTGTCGGTGAGTTGGAGCGAGTCGAAAAACTCAATGAGCTTTGCAATAGGCATACGCACCACCTCGGCCATATTCAGACCTCCCACCCTCACATAGAGTGCCTCCTTTCGCAAGCGAGCGCCCTCGCACTCGGGGCAGAGAGTTTTGCCCGTAAAGCGCGACAACATCACCCTGTATTGAATCTTATGGCGTTCTCGTTCAAGCATTTTGAAGAAGTCGTCGAGTCCGTAGAAATACTCATTACCCGACCAGAGCAGACGCTTTTGGGTGTGAGTCAGTAGGTGGTAGGGCTTGTGTATGGGCATATCGAAGTGGTGGGCACTCTCAACCAATTGGTCGCGCCAACGGCTCATAGTCTGGCCACGCCAACAGGCTATTGCGCCATCGAAAATACTCTTATTCTTGTCGGGCACAACCAGATTCTCGTCAATGCCCACAACCTTACCATAGCCCTCACACATTGGGCAAGCACCAATGGGGTTATTGAACGAAAACAGATGTTCGGTGGGGTGTTCAAATGTCATTCCGTCGGCCTCAAATCGGGTGGAAAACTCCTCCAACTGCCCATCGACATAGGTCTGACAGACTCCCTCGCCAATCTCCAAAGCACGAGCTACCGAGTCGCCCAAGCGGCTCAGTGTATCCTCATCGGTGCCGACTCTAAGCCTATCTACAACCACCGAAACCCCCTCCGCAGAGGACTCTTCGCCAAGAGTTGTTATGTAGTCCTCGGCCAACATAACCTCGCCACGCACAAGAAAGCGCTGCACACCCTCCTCCATAAGAAGCGTCACCTTCTCAATAATACTCCCCCCACTAGCCACCAGCAAGGGAGCAGCCACAACAACCGCCCTACCCTCGCCAAGCCCAACAATGTGACTCACAATGTCTTGGCCCTGATAGCACACCACCTCACGATGAGATATGGGAGAATAGGTGCGACCAATGCGGGCAAATAGGAGTTTTAGGTAGTCGTATATTTCGGTAGAAGTACCCACCGTCGAACGAGGATTGCGCGAATTGACCTTCTGCTCAATGGCAATGGCAGGTGCGATGCCGCTAATGATGTCCACATCGGGCTTTTCGATGCGGCCCAAAAATTGGCGTGCATAGGTCGAAAGGCTCTCCACATAGCGTCGTTGGCCCTCGGCAAATATGGTGTCGAAAGCCAAAGTTGATTTGCCCGAGCCCGACAAGCCCGTCACAACAACCAACTGATTGTGAGGTATCTCAAGTTCAATATTTTTCAGATTATGAACCCTTGCACCCTTAATGTATATGGAGTTATATCGCTGTTTCATCCTCAAAAGTAATTCCTTCAACTTTTTCCAAACGTGCGTAGAGTTGCTCGGCGAGCGACATCCTAACAGCCAACTTCATAGAGCACATATTATCGAACGTCTGCTCCACAATTTTAGGCCCAACAGCCTTCACCGCCCTCATCACTCCGTCCATACTCTCGAAGGGGTAGCGTATGGAGTAGATTTTATCAACCGTGCGCTCCTCCACTCGGCTCACATCAAGCACAGCGGTGGTCGATTCACGATAGGCCTCAATCAATCCGGGCACACCGAGTTTTGTTCCACCAAACCACCTCACTACAACCACAAGGCAATCGGTCACATCGCGCGAAAGCAGCTGACCCAAAATGGGTTTACCAGCCGTACCCGAAGGCTCTCCGTCGTCGTTGGCTCGCCACTCCTCACCCTTGGGGCCCAAACGATAGGCATAGCAATGGTGGGTCGCGTCGTAGAACTTCTTTTTCAGAGGCTCCATAATATCCCTGACTTGCTCGGCAGAGGTAACGTGGTAGCTGAGCGCCAGAAACTTGCTACTGCGCTCTTTTATCACTGCCTCGGCTGTACCGACAACGGTTTTATAGGTATCCTCTGCCATAGTACCTGAGAGTTAAAGCAAAAGTTTACTTATGCGAGCGGAACATCCTATTCCATCGAATGTTACTAGGGAACGACTTATTCTTATCAATGGAGAGCCACACAAACAAGGGGGTACCTACGATGTGGTCCTCAGGCACAAAGCCCCAGAATCGCGAATCGGCCGACATATGGCGATTGTCGCCCATCATAAAGTAGTAGTCCATCGCAAAGGTATAGTGGTCGGCGGGCGTGCCATTGACGTAAATCACGCCATCCTCCACCCTCAAATCGTTGCCCTCGTAATTCTTTATAATGCGCTCGTAGAGGGGCAGGTTTTCCAACGTGAGTGCAACCGTAGCTCCCTTCTGGGGAATCCACAGCGGGCCAAAGTTATCCTCGGTCCAACCATAGAGCTCATTATTGGGGAAAATGGCCAAGTGCGGCTCGGTACTCTCATACTTCTCAACCCCCACAACGTTGGCCATAGTTTTCAGGCTCTCCACAGCGTTCTCCACAAGAGGCATTGTATAGACACCCGACGAGGGCGAATAGTAAATATCGTCGGGCGACATACCCAACTTTTCGATACTCTTCTTACTCAGCGGCGACGAAGTTGTCACCTGATAGAGGTATTGTTTGTGCTCAACCCCTTCGAGCTCTTTGCCATTGACTTTCAGCACGCCGCCCGCAACTTCCAACGTGTCGCCTGCAACTGCCACACATCGTTTCACATAGTGCTCTCGCCTATCCACAGGGCGCGACACCACCGAGTATTGCTTATTCATCAACTCGCGGCCACGCTTTTCGCCGTAGGCCGAAGTAAACTGACGCACAATGTCGTAGTAGGTTTCGTTCTGCCTTTCGAGTATGACAGTATCGCCGGCAGGGAAGTTGAAGACAACAATATCGCCTCTCTCCACTCCACGCACACCTGCAAGACGTTTGTAGGGGCGAGTGACAGCCTCAGAGTAGGACTTCGTGCCCCAAGGCGTTGTATGGTGCATCAGGGGCAGGGCCAGAGGTGTCTGTGGCATACGAGGGCCATATTTGGCCTTGCTCACACAGAGGTAGTCGCCCACGAGCAAACTCTTTTCCATTGAGGATGTTGGAATTGTGTACATCTGGAAGAGATAGCTATTGATGAGCGTGGCAAAGACCAGCGCAAAGACAATAGCATCCAACCAACTCCACACCTCACGGTAGGTTTTGTTGTTCTTCTTGCGCTCCAAGTGTTTGTCCCAGCGCACAAGGCGGGCCAAAAATTTCGTTATATAGATGTCGAAAATGATTGGCAAGCCAAGCAAAAACCACAAATTCTCGCTCCACACCACAAACCAAAGGGTGTAGATTATGGCCACAAGAGCGAACTTAAACCATCTATTTTGAAATAATTTTTTCATCGTATAAAATCTCCAACAAATTATATTGCCAAAAAATCGTCCATCGAGAATACGCCCTTACGACCCACGAGCCACTCAGCTGCCAACACAGCGCCCAGAGCAAGACCTCGGCGCGACTTGGCATTGTGACTTACCATGAGGGTGTCCTCCTCGGAGTCGTAGGTAATAACGTGCTTGCCGGGAACTTCGCCCTCGCGGTAGGAGATAATATCCTCCCTCGCTACAACCACCCTACCCTCGCTTGCCTCGGCCATTTCCTCGGCAAGCGTTGCAGCCGTACCACTTGGTGCGTCGAGTTTGTGGATGTGGTGAGTCTCCTCAATCTGAGCCGAGTATTGTGGCAGTCCGGCCATAACTTTGGCAAGCCAACGATTCAAACGAAAGAGTACGTTCACACCGAGCGAATAGTTCGACGAGTAGAAGAATGCACCTCCGCGCTGACGGCACAGCTCATCAATCTCGCCTTTGCGCTCGGTCCATCCCGTTGAACCACTCAGCACTGGCACACCCAAGAGCAGACACTCTCGGATGTTGTCGTAGGCGGTAGAGGGCGATGTAAACTCAATGGCCACATCCACGCCCGCGAAATTCTCGGCGCTTAAAGCCTCTGCCCTATTATCAACATCCACTTTGAGCGCCACTGTGTGACCTCGTTCAATGAGTACACGCTCAATCTCGTGTCCCATTTTACCATAGCCTATAATTGCAACTTTCATACTCGAAAACATATTCTCTAATAATCTACAAAAATAGCGATAATTTCCATATATTTGCCAAACGGAAACCAAAAAGAAGTTATTATGCGCTACTTTGCAGAACTTAGCTACAAGGGAACAGCCTATTGCGGATGGCAACGTCAGCCCAATGCACCTTCCGTGCAGCAGACCATCGAGGAGGCTCTTTCGACCATCCTTCGCCAAGATATTGAGGTGGTTGGGGCGGGTCGCACCGACACGGGTGTTCACGCCGCCTTCTACACACTCCATTTTGACACTGCTGAGCCGATTTCCAACCTCGAAGGCACAGTATATCACCTCAATGCACTTTTGCCAGAGGACATTGCATTTGGGCGCATCTATCCAGTTGGAGATGAGGCCCACGCACGTTTCGATGCCACCGAGAGGGAGTACCGCTACTATATCCAACAGCGCAAAGACCCATTCACCAAAGCCACCACTTGGCAGATTACGACCCCACTCAACATAGAGGCTATGAATAGAGCTGCCGAGGTATTGCTCACCACCGAGGATTTTACAACTTTTGCCAAGTTGGGTAGCAACAACTCCACAAACATTTGCCACATCCAACGTGCCGAATGGGTTGAGATAGAGTGTGGTATGGTAGTTTTCATCTTCCGCGCCAACCGTTTTCTGAGGAATATGGTGCGTGCAGTTGTCGGCACATTGGTCGATGTGGGTCGTGGTAAAATCTCGCCTGAGGAGTTTGCTGAGATTGTTGCCTCGCGCGACCTCTCGCGTAGCAGTTCCTCCGCCCCCGCTGCCGGTCTATTCCTAACAGATGTGAAATACACAACAGAGACGACTAAAATGAGCGAATAGTTATGAAATGTAAGTTTTGCCAGAAATCCGCCGGATTGTTCCACTCGGTCCATAAAGAGTGTGCTCAGAAACACGAGGAGGCTAAAAAGCTCATAGCACAAACCACCGTAGAATTGCTTTGTGCCGACAGCCCCACGCCATTCACCTATGATTTTCTCAACGACCAACTAAAACCAATTAAACAAGCTGGTTATCTTACTGACGCTCAGACGGAAGAAATTGCAATCGACAGCCTATATAATACGATTCGCAAGAGCGCAAGGGTCAATGCTTTTAGGCTATTTGATTTTATCAGCTCCATACCTTATGCAATTCGCAAACAAATTCTTGCCTCACGCGACTACGAACTATATTGGGAGGTATTCTTTGAGAATTACTTTGCCTCGATGAATGACAATGTTCAAGTAGATGATGATTACAAAAGGTTGCTCGTAAAACTAAAACAAGAGCAGAATTTATCCGATGCTATTGATGCTGTTGCAGAGCGCATTTTGCAACATAAAATCTACAAAGCACTTGAAGATGGTATTATTGAGGAAGTCGAAGAAGAACAAATTGGCAACTTCGTCGAACAAAGTTCAATCACCCAAGCCGCACTTCACAAAAGTCAAGCCTATCAGAAATTAGTTCAGTCGCTTGTCCTTAGGGATATTAAAGAGGGACGTGAGATAGAGAGGTTAAAAATCAACAATCTTCCCCTTCTTCTTGGCAAAAACGAGTTTCCAATTTGGATATTTCAGGAGGTTAATGCCTACGAAGAGAAGACTGGACGTAAGTATGTTGGTGGCTCACGAGGCACAAACATCCGTATATGCAAAGGTGTTTACTACCGCGTAGGGGCAACAAAAGGCCAGTCAGTTGAGTATCAATATCAAAACTTCTTGGGCAAAGGACATCTTATTGTTACAAACAAGAATCTATACTTTATTGGTGTCAAGCAGTTGAAGCTACCGATTGCCAAAATCCTCACCTATGAACCTTATAGCGATGGCATTATGTTGGTAAAAGATGGAGCCAATCCCAAGCCCTACACCTTCGTGGGATTCGACCCGTGGTTCATCGTAAATGCAATCAACCTACTGGTTGATTAGTATGGCATACTCTTCCTATCCAAAGCGGTAAAACGCGGAGCAAGCTCCGATTTGTGAGGGCGGTTCTACCCACCCAACAAGCAAACAAAGGAACGAGTCCGCAAACGAAAAGCACATATCGCTGAGGGATTTTTAGGCGCACAAGAAAACTCCCTCCGAGTTCCCGAAGCGGTAAAACGATTTTAGAGGTGGGATTTTTGCATCAAAAGAAGGAGCGAGTCCGCAGCTTACTAAGCGTAAGTGAGGAACTCGCTCTCTGAATTTTGGTGCAAAAAGCACCCTATAAAATCGTTTTTACTCCCATTCGATGGTAGCCGATGGCTTAGGCGACATATCATAGCACACTCGATTGACATTGGGCACTTCGTCCAAAATCCTCTTGGTGATTCGGTCGAGCACAGCCCAGTCGATATGTTCAATCGAGGCGGTCATTGCGTCGATAGTATTGACAGCGCGGATAATAACTGGCCAGTCATACGAACGAGCATTGTTCCTCACGCCCACCGACTTAAAGTCGGGCACGATGGTAAAGTATTGCCAAACTTTCCTATCCAAGCCTGCCTTGGCGAACTCCTCGCGCAGGATAGCATCGCTCTCACGCACAGCCTCCAACCTATCGCGAGTGATAGCGCCCAAGCACCTCACACCCAAGCCCGGACCGGGGAATGGCTGGCGATAAACCATCTCGTAGGGCAAGCCAAGCTCAACACCACAAGCCCTAACCTCGTCTTTGAAGAGCTGTTTGAGGGGCTCAACAAGCTCAAACTTCATATCCTCGGGAAGTCCACCCACATTGTGGTGCGACTTAACCATTTTGGCGGTCTTAGTACCACTCTCAACAATGTCGGGGTAGATTGTGCCCTGACCCAAGAAGTCGATACCGTCCAGTTTACGAGCCTCCTCCTCGAAGATGCGGATAAACTCGCTGCCGATAATCTTGCGTTTCTCCTCAGGATCGGCCACACCCTCCAACTTGGTCAGGTAGCGCTCCGTAGCATCTACATAGACAAGGTTGGCGCAAAGTTGCTTGCCAAAGACCTCCACAACAGCTTCGCTCTCACCCTTACGCATAAGACCGTGATTGACGTGTACGCAGACCAGATTATCGCCAATGGCTTTGAGCAGCAAGGCTGCCACAACCGACGAATCGACACCACCCGAAAGAGCCAAGAGCACCTTGCGGTTGCCCACCTGCTGGCGGATGAGTTCCACTTGATCGGCCACGAAGTTGGTCATATTCCAGTTGGCCTCGGCCTTGCAAGTGTCAAACACAAAGCTCTTTACAGCCTCTTTGATAGCCTCCTCGTCGTTGGCGAAGGCTTCGAGCTTGGTGCTGCAAAGTGCTTTGGCGTGGCCTGCGGCAATAATAGGCAGACCCACCTCATAAATCTCGGGCAGAACGTCAATCTCCTCTCCGTCGATGACGTTATTCTCGCCGCCATTGATAATCACACCCTTAACATTGGGCAACTTCCTGAGTTCGTCGGCTGTAATATCGTGAGGATAAATCTCGCTATAAACGCCAAGCGCCCTAATTGCTCTGGCAAGGACAGTATTGTGGTGGCTACCCAAGTCCAGAATTACTATCATATCCTGTTTCATAAATCCTTATATATTGTGCTTTAAGTTTACTAACTCTAACCCTTCTGCTCTACTCGCCACGAGTGTAGTTGGGGGCCTCTTTGGTAATGGTCACATCGTGGGGGTGATTCTCCACCACAGCGGCCGAAGTAATCTTCACAAACTTAGCCTCGTGAAGGGCGGCAATATCCTTAGCTCCGCAGTAGCCCATACCCGAACGCAGACCACCAATGAGCTGGTAGATAGTCTCGCTGAGAGTACCCTTATAAGGTACTCGTGCTACGATACCCTCGGGTACAAACTTGCTCGAATCGCACTTCTCGCTCTGGAAGTAACGGTCTTTCGAGCCAGCCTCCATAGCCTCAATCGAGCCCATACCCCTGTACGACTTAAACTTACGGCCATTGTAGATGATGGTCTCACCGGGCGACTCCTCCACGCCTGCAAGCATCGAACCCATCATCACGCAGTCGCCACCGGCAGCCAGAGCCTTCACTACATCGCCCGAGTAGCGCAAACCACCGTCGGCAATAACAGGCACATCGTACTGGTGAGCCACCTTGGCAGCGTTGAAAATTGCGGTCAGCTGAGGCACGCCCACACCTGCCACAATACGAGTGGTGCAGATAGAGCCGGGGCCAATACCCACCTTAATACCATCAGCACCGGCCTTGATGAGGAACTCGGCAGCTTCGGCGGTGGCTATATTACCTACCAAAACATCAATCTGGGGGAAGGCAGCCTTAACGGCTTTGAGTGTGTTGGTAACGTTGGCCGAATGTCCGTGAGCCGTGTCAATAACCACAGCATCCACACCTGCCTCTACCAGAGCCTCCACCCTTTTGAGAGTGTCGCTCGTAACGCCCACACCCGCAGCTACGCGCAAGCGACCCTTATCGTCCTTGCAAGCATTGGGGTAGTCTTGAATTTTGGTAATATCGCGGTAGGTAATAAGACCAACGAGCCTATTGTCGGCATCGACAACGGGGAGTTTCTCGATTTTGTTTTTGAGCAAAATCTTCGATGCCTCCTGCAAGTCGGGGTTGGTGGTGGTCACCAAGTTCTGGCAGGTCATAACCTCTGCAATAGGGAGTGCCATATCGGTCTGAAACCTCAGGTCGCGGTTGGTAACAATACCAATGAGTTTACCCTCCTCATCCACAACGGGAATACCACCAATGTGATTCTCCTTCATCAGTCGGAGTGCATCACCTACGGTCTCCTCCTTAGTGATGGTAACAGGGTCGTAAATCATACCGCTCTCAGCCCTCTTAACCTTCCTTACCTGAGCGGCTTGGGCGGCGATAGACATATTTTTGTGTACAACACCGATACCACCCTCACGAGCAATGGCAATAGCCATTTCAGCCTCGGTGACAGTATCCATTGCTGCCGACACAATAGGGATGTTGAGCTTGATGTTACGCGAGAAACGACTGCCAAGCGAAACCATATTGGGAGTCACTTCCGAGTAGGCAGGGATGAGCAACACATCGTCGAAGGTCATACCTTCTTGTGCAATTTTCTCTTCAATAAACGACATAGTAGTATGAGTGTTAAAAATTCTTTAATTTCTCGTCAATAATAATTGTCTTGCTACGGTCTGCGCCAACCGAGATGACGCCCACCTTAACGCCCGTAACCTCCTCAATCTTCCTAACATAAGCTTTGGCAGCTTCGGGCAGAGCATCGAAACTCTTGACATCGGAAATATCCTCCTTCCAGCCGTCGAGTTCAATCAATACAGGTTTGCAGCGAGCAAGTTTGGCAATAGTTGCAGGGGGGCTTTGGATAACCTCGCCATCAACCTCATAGCCAACGCAAATAGAGACCTTATCCAAGCCCGAGAGGACATCGAACAGCATCAGCGCCCACGAATCAATGCCTGCAAGGCGGCTGACGTAGCGAGCCACAACAGCATCGAACCAACCCACCCTGCGGGGACGACCCGTAACGGTGCCATACTCGTGGCCGCGCTCACGAATCTCCTCGGCACGATTGTCAAACAGCTCGGTTGGGAAAGGACCTTCGCCCACCCTCGTACAATATGCCTTAGCAACGCCCAACACATTGTCAATCCACTTGGGCGACACGCCTGCGCCCACAGGCACACTTGCCGACGAAGGGGTCGAAGAGGTAACATAGGGATAGGTGCCGTGGTCGATGCAGAGCATCATACCCTGAGCGCCCTCGAAGAGAACTTTCTTATCGCTCTGCAAAGCGTTGTTAATCAGCTCCGAAGTGTCGCAAATCATATGGCCTATCTGGCGGGCAATATCCATATACTGGGCATATACCTCGTCGAAGTCATAGGTGGGCAAGCCCAGCATACTAAGTTCCATATTCTTCACCTCAATGGCAGCCCTGAGTCGCTCGGCAAAGTAGTCGGCTTCGAGCAGGTCGCCCATACGGATACCCACCCTGCTATACTTATCCGAGTAGGCAGGGCCTATACCCTTCTTCGTTGTGCCAATCTGAGCGCCACCTTTCAGTGCCTCGTAAGCTCCGTCGAGAGCCGAGTGGTAGGGCATAACCACAGCTGCGCGGTCGGAGATGTAGAGTTGGTAATTGGTGACGCCTTGCGAGTGGAGTCGAGCAAGCTCCTCCATAAGCGACACAGGATTGATGACCATTCCGTTGCCCATAACATTGACCGTATTGGGATTGAAAATACCCGAAGGGATGCTCTGCAACGAATACTTATGGCCATCGAAGACAACCGTATGACCAGCATTGTTGCCGCCCTGATAGCGGACAACCATATCGGCACGACAAGCAAAGTAGTCGGTAATCTTACCTTTGCCCTCGTCGCCCCATTGTGAGCCGATTACAACCAATCTTTCAGACATAATCTCTACTCCTCCTCAATTTTATTGCGTTTGTAAATATAATCTACATTCTTCATATAGTACTCCAAGGTGAAGCACGCATCGAGCTCCTCCTCGCTGAGGGTAGCCATAACCGTAGGCTCCTCTTTCAGCAGTGCCTGATAGGAAGCACCCTCAGCCATAGCCCTCATAGCAACGGGCTGAACGGTGTCGTAGGCCTTCTCGCGCGAGAAACCTTTGTCAATCAGTGCATTCATCACCCTCTGGGCAAAAATCACACCATTGGTGCGATATATATTGGCCTTCATCTGCTCGGGGAATACTACCAAGTTTTCCAAAATACCCATCATACGGTTGAGCATATAGTCAAGCAGAATTGTAGCGTCGGGCATAATGATACGCTCGGTTGCCGAGTGGGATATATCCCTCTCGTGCCATAGTGCCACATTGTCGTAGGCAGTTGCCATATAGCCCCTAAGCACCCTTGCGCAGCCACAGATGTTCTCACTACTAATTGGGTTGCGTTTGTGAGGCATTGCGCTCGAACCCTTCTGACCCTTGCCAAAAGCCTCTTCCACCTCGTGTACCTCAGTACGTTGGAGGTTGCGTATTTCGAGAGCCATCTGTTCGAGGCTCGCACCAATGACTGCCAGAGTAGCCATATAGTAGGCGTGGCGGTCACGCTGAATAACCTGAGTGGAGATGTTGGCGCTATCAATACCGAGGTGCTCGCACACATAGTCCTGCACAAAGGGAGGAATGTTGGCGAAGTTACCAACAGCACCGCTAATCTTACCAACCTCCACACCGCGAGCTGCAGCACGGAAACGCTCCAAATTGCGCCTCATCTCCTCATACCAAAGCACCCATTTGAGGCCAAAGGAGGTAATGTCGGCGTGGATACCGTGTGTACGACCAATGCAGGGGGTGTATTTGAAACGTGCAGCCTGCTTTTTCAACACAGCCATATATTTAACAAGATCTTCCTCTATGATTTTGTTGGCCTGCGAGAAGAGGTAGCCATTGGCCGTATCGACAACATCGGTACTTGTTAGGCCATAGTGTACCCACTTGCGCTCCTCGCCAAGCGACTCGCTCACGGTGCGTGTGAAAGCCACAATATCGTGGCGGGTCTGCAACTCAATCTCTTTGATGCGCTC
Source organism: Tidjanibacter sp. (assembly GCA_017630115.1). Taxonomy (GTDB): domain Bacteria; phylum Bacteroidota; class Bacteroidia; order Bacteroidales; family Rikenellaceae; genus Tidjanibacter. Next base: position 15,919 of record JAGBVY010000047.1, read on the forward strand.
GATGTTGAATGTGGCATTCTTCCACAATTTCTCAACATCCTCGGCAGGTACAACGCCCAGCTCTCTCCAAGCCTCGGCAGCCAAAATTTCCACCTTCAAGTAGGCGTTAAACTTATTCTCTTCGGTCCAAACTTGGCGCATCACTTCGCGCCCGTATCTCTCAATCATAGCTATTTATTCATTTGACGTAGGTAACACTCAATAGTATTTTCAAGCAAGCAAGCGCGGGTCATAGGGCCACAGCCACCGGGAACGGGGGTAATAACCGAGGCTTTATCTTTGCACCCCTCAAAATCGACATCGCCACAGAGTTTGCCCGTCTCGGGGTCGCGATTGACACCAACATCCATAATCACAACACCCTCGCTCACCATATCGGCCTTGACAAACTTAGGCCTACCGATGGCAACCACCAAAATCTCAGCCTGGCGAGTAATTTCGGCGAGATTTTTAGTGCGGCTATGGGCAATGGTTACAGTGGCGTTGCGGTCGAGCAGCAGTTTCGACACAGGAAGACCAACAATGTTGCTGCGGCCAATCACCACAGCACGTTTGCCCTCAATCTCAATACCTGCCTTATCGAGCAATTCAATGACACCCTTAGGGGTGCAAGCAACCACACCTTCCTGTTTTTGCCACAGAGCAGCCACATTGAGTGGGTGGAAGCCATCAACATCTTTCTCGTGGCTAATGGTTTCTATAATCCTACTCTCGCTAATATGCTTAGGCAGAGGGAGCTGCACCAAAATTCCATCAACCTCTTTATCCTCATTAAGTTCTTCGATGAGGGCGATGAGTTCCTCTTCGCTGATAGTATCGGGTTTTTTAATGGTGGTACTCTTAAACCCCACCTCCTCAGAATCCTTGGCCTTACCAGTCACATAGGATACACTTGCGGGATCGTTGCCAACCAGCACCACAACAAGGTGGGGAACACGACCATACTTTTTGTCGTATTCGGCTACTTCGGCAGCGAGTCGTTGTTTGACCTCGGTCGCCAGCTCTTTTCCGCTAATAATCATATACTTATATCGTTTTAATTAGTCCAACACTTTATGTCCAATATCGCGGCGATAGAAGAGTCCATCGCACTGAACCTCTGCCACAGCCGCAAGTGCCTTCTGCTGTGCATCGGCAAGCGACTGGCCTCGGCCAACAACCATCAGCACCCTACCGCCGGCCGTAACGAGTTTGCCCTCCTTCACGGCTGTACCCATATGATACTTTATGGCATCGTTGTTGTCAAGACCCTCAATAACAACTCCTTTGGCGTAGCTTCCGGGGTAGCCTGTCGAGGCCATAACAATGCCCAACAGGGCATCGTTGCTCCATTTAGTCGTACAATCACGACCATCTATGGCTGCATCGAAAAGTTCGTATATGTCGCTCTCCAAACGTGGCAGCACAACCTCGGTTTCGGGGTCGCCAAAGCGAGCATTAAACTCAATAACCTTTGGCCCGTCGGCAGTAAGGATTAGGCCACCATAGAGCACTCCCTTAAACGGAACACCCTCCTCAACCATTGCCTTAGCCGTAGGCTTCATAATTTTCTCCAAGGCAAACGCCTCCACATCGGCAGTGACAAATGGAACGGGGCTATATGCTCCCATACCGCCCGTATTTGGCCCTTTGTCGCCCTCCCAAGCACGTTTGTGATCTTGGGCCATAGCAAGTGGATAGACCTTCTCGCCCGAGACAACGCACATAAACGAGAATTCGGGGCCGTCGAGGAAATCCTCCACAACCACCCTACCCTTGCCAAAGCTCTCATCCAAGAGCATATCCCTCAGCGCTACGTCGGCCTCGTCGTAGCTCTCGGCCACGACAACACCTTTACCAGCGGCCAGTCCGTCGTACTTAATGACAGCGGGCAGAGGGTGCGAGCAGACATAGGCTTTGGCTTCGTCGTAGCTATCAAAAGCCTCATAGCCAGCAGTCGGAATGGCATATTTGGCCATAAGCCTCTTGGCAAACTCCTTACTACTTTCAATCTGAGCCGCCTTCTTCGTTGGGCCGAAAATCCTAAGCCCCTCCTCGACAAACCTATCTACAATGCCTACGGCAAGCGAGGCCTCTGGGCCAACCACCGTGAGGTCGATAGACTCCTTGTGGGCAAAGTTCACCAAACTCTCTACGTCGCACACATCTATGGCCACACACTCGGCTTGGGCTGCAATACCGGCATTGCCGGGCGCGCAATATATCTTCTGGACTTGTGGACTGCGGCTCAGCGCATCGACAATAGCGTGACATCTGCCACCGCTGCCAACAACAAGCACCCTCTTATCTCGTGTCATATACTACCTATTCTATTTATTAGTTTAGTGTTTGAAGTGGCGCATACCCGTAAAGAGCATTGCAATACCTTTCTCATTGGCCTTAGCGATAGCATCTTCGTCGCGGATGCTACCACCGGGCTGAACAATAGCCACAACGCCATACTTCGAGGCCAGTTCTACCGTATCGTCAAAGGGCAAGAATCCGTCGGAAGCAAGTACAAGTCCTTCGGTATGACCAGCATTTTTGGCCTGATTGAGTGCAATCTCAGCCGAGCCGACCCTATTCATCTGACCTGCGCCAACACCGAGGGTCATACCATCCTTAACGACAACAATAGCGTTGGATTTGACGTGTTTGACAATCCTCCAACCGAAGTTCATATCGACCAACTCTTGCTCGGTGGGCTTGCGCTCCGTAACACACTGCTCGGCCACAACCGCAAGGCAATCGATGTCGGCATCCTGCACGAGCAAACCGCCCGTCACGCCAACATACTGTTTTTGGGCCTCCTTTTGGCCATTCATCTCCACCTCCAAGAGTCGGAGATTTTTCTTTGTGGAGAGTATTTCGAGAGCCTCAGGCTCAAATGCGGGGGCCATAACAATCTCCAAGAAGATGGGTTTCATCAGGGCAGCCACCTCGGCAGTCAAGGGGCGGTTCATTGCAACAATACCGCCATAAATACTAACCTTATCGGCCTCGTATGCCCTCTTCCAAGCCTCGGCTATATCTGCGCCCACGCCTGCACCGCAAGGGTTCATATGTTTCAGACCCACGCAGAAGGGCTCGCTAAACTCCCTAACAATCTGCAAAGCTGCGTTTGCATCCTGAATGTTGTTGTACGACAGCTCCTTACCGCCCAACTGACGAGCATAAGCAACCGAGTAGGCCACCTTCTGGCCACTGCGATAGAACGATGCCTGCTGGTGGGGGTTCTCGCCGTAGCGCAAGCTCTGCACAGCGTCGAATTGGAGAAAGAGTTTCTCCTCCAAGCCCGCAGCCTTACGCATATAGGTGGCAATGTGGCTATCGTAGAGAGCCGTATGGGTGTAGGCCTTTGCAGAAAGGCTCAGGCGGGTAGCGGGCAGAGTATTGCCATAGGTGCGAATCTCATCGAGCACCTTCTGGTAGTCGTCGGGGTCGCACACCACGCTCACCGAGGCGTAGTTTTTAGCCGCACTACGCAACATCGAAGGGCCACCGATGTCGATATTCTCAACAGCCTCCTCCATAGTCACGCCCTCTTTGGCGATGGTAGCCTCAAAGGGATAGAGATTGACGCATACCAAATCGATGGTTTCGATATTATTCTCAGCAAGCTGAGCCATATGCTCCTGTTTATCGCGACGTGCCAACAAGCCTCCGTGTACTTTGGGGTGGAGAGTCTTTACCCTACCCTCACAAATCTCCGGAAAGCCCGTAACGTCGCTGATGTTCGTTACCTCCAAACCACTATTCCTCAGTGCAGCCAGCGTGCCACTGGTGGAGATAATCTCCCAGCCCATTTTGCTCAGCTGAGTGGCAAACTCAACAACACCTCTCTTGTCGCTAACACTAACTAATGCTCTCATTGTCTATCGTTTATATATCTTCACTTATTACTATTTACTACTTATTAACTTCTGTATAGTCTGGACATAGAGTTGGTGCTCGGCCTTATGAATCATCGTTTCCAGTTCCTCCATATCGTCGCCCTCATAGGGTACGGCCACCTGCGAGATAATTTTGCCCCCATCGAGGGTTTCATCCACATAGTGAATCGTCACACCAAATACCTTCACACCATACTCGAAAGCGTCCCTAATGCCGTGAGCACCGGGGAAAGCCGGCAACAGCGCAGGGTGGATATTTATTATACGACCACCATAGCGGCCAAGCAGTTCCTCGCCCACAATTCGCATATATCCGGCCAAGCAGACCAAATCGACTCCGAGCGAGTCCATTCTATCGGCAATCATACTCTCGGCCTCGCGCTTGGAGCCAAACTCTTTGGGGTTGAAAACCAACGTCTCAACGCCATACTTAGCCGCCCTTTCGAGCACATAAGCGCCAGCCTTGTCGCACACGCACAGTACCACCTCGGCATCCACATCGCCGCGTCGGCACCCCTCGGCAATTGCCTCGAAATTGGAGCCACTACCGCTCGCAAAAACAGCCAAACGTTTCATCTAAACCAATGTTACGCCTTCGCCCTGAATGATTTTGCCGATAACCGTAGCCCTCTCACCCTGCTCGGTGAGGATAGCAACAACTCTCTCGGCATCCTTCTCATCTACGGCCAAAACCATACCTACACCCATATTGAAGATGTTGAACATCTCCCTATGAGGTACTTTACCATACTCTTCGAGCAGTCTAAATACGGGCAAAATCTCCCAGCTGCCTTCCTTAACCTCTACGCCCTGACCCTCGGCCAAGATACGAGGAATGTTCTCGTCGAAACCGCCACCGGTAATGTGGGCAATACCGTGAACATCCACCTCGGCAAGCACAGCGTGAACCTGCTTAATATATATTTTGGTAGGAGTGAGCAACATCTCGCCCAGAGTCTGATTGCCCGTATGGGCATATTTCTCGCCGAGGCACAGACCATTGTCGGCAACAATCTTCCTCACAAGGCTGAAACCATTGGAGTGGACACCGCTCGAAGCCACGCCCACAAGCACATCGCCTACCTTCACCTTGGAGCAGTCAATCAGTTTCGACTTCTCAACAGCACCAACCGTAAAGCCTGCAATGTCATATTCGCCCTCAGCATACATTCCGGGCATCTCAGCAGTCTCGCCACCGACAAGCGCGCAACCTGCTTGGCGGCAACCCTCGGCCACACCCGAAACGATAGCCTCCACAGTGGCGGGATTGTTCTTACCCACAGCCACATAGTCGAGGAAGATGAGTGGCTCGGCGCCCTGTGCCAACACGTCGTTCACACACATTGCCACAGCGTCAATACCGATTGTGTCGTGCTTATCCATCTCGAAAGCGATTTTCAGCTTTGTACCCACGCCATCGGTTCCGCTAACCAACACAGGGTGCTCATAGCCCAGCGAGTCCAAATCGAACATACCGCCAAACGAGCCAATGTTGCCCATACTGCCTTTGCGAGTGGTGGATGCAACGTGTTTCTTTATACGGCTTACAACCTCATAACCTGCTTCGAGATTTACTCCGGAAGCCTCATAACTCTTTGCCATAAAATATATAGTTGTCTATTAAATTATTATCTTTCAGCTATTTAACCTTAATCTGGTAGCGCTTATAAAGGGTTGCCTCTTCGTCGGTGAGGTAGAGGTCGGTTGGGTAGTTGCCATCGAAGCACGCCATACACATCTCACACCTATCGCCCGAAGCCATCAGAGCCTTAGTCGAAAGGAATGCCAACGAATCGGCACCGATGTAGTCCCTCACCTCATCTACACTCATATTGGCCGAGATTAGCTCCTCCTCAGTGGAGGTATCAACGCCATAGTAGCAAGCGTGCCTCATTGTGGGTGACGCAATCCTAACGTGCACCTCGCTTGCCCCCGCCTCTTTCAACAGTCGGACAATACGTTTGGAGGTCGTACCCCTAACAATCGAGTCATCAACCATTACCACCCTCTTGCCACCAACAATGCTCCTGACGGCCGAGAGTTTCATCCTCACGCCCTTCTCGCGCATACTCTGCGAGGGTTGGATGAAGGTGCGAGCCACATACTTACTCTTCACAAGGCCCATTTCGTAGGGGATGCCACTTGCCTCGGCATAGCCAATGGCGGCACTCAGGCTCGAATCGGGCACACCTATAACGATGTCGGCATCAACAGGAGATTCCTTATAGAGAAGTTTGCCACTCTCTTTGCGGAAGGCGTGAACATTGCAACCGTCAATATCGCTGTCGGGGCGAGCAAAATAGATATACTCCATAGAGCACATCTTGTAGTGCTTGTAGCTGGAAAAATGGTTGCTACGGATGCCGTGGTGGTCAATCGAAATAATCTCGCCCGGCTCAACATCCCTAACGAACTCTGCACCAATAACCTCAAAAGCACAACTTTCGCTTGCCACCACCCAGCTGCCATCCTTCAACTTTCCGAGCGAGAGAGGTTTAAGACCATACTTATCCCTGCAAGCATAGATACGCTTGGAGGTCATAATCAAGAAAGCAAATGCTCCCTCGACCATATTGAGCGCCTCCATAATGGAGTGTATTCGATCGACGTGGGCCTGTGCAGCATCCTTCTTGATAAGGTTGGCAATAATCTCGCAATCTGAGGAGGTCAAAAACAAACTCCCCCTATCTTCGAGGTGTTTGCGCAGGCGGTGGGCATTGACAAGTTTGCCATTGTAGGAGATGGCAAAGTCACCCGTACCGTGGTGGAATACAATAGGTTGGATATTCTCCGAAACGATTCCGCCACCAGCATTGGTATAGAGCACCTGACCAACCGAAATGCGACCTTCGAGTTGGGCAAGATTTTCCTCGTTGAAAACATTATTGACAAGTCCCGGGCCTTTTATGTAGCGCAATTCGCCCTCGGAGGTTGCACTCACAATACCACAGCCCTCCTGCCCCCTATGTTGGAGCGAGTGAAGGCCATAGTAGCAAAGGTTAGCAGCCTCGTCGGTACCATAGATACCAAAGACGCCACACTCCTCTCTTGGGCCACCTATCAGCCCGCTATTTCTCCTTTCGTCGGAGTTCATTGGTAGTTATTATTTAATGGTATTCAAACGTGCATCAATCTCCTCGTAGGCCTCGATAACCTTACCCATATCCCTGCGGAAGCGGTCTTTATCGAGTTTCTCATTGGTGGTTGCATCCCAGAGGCGGCAGGTGTCGGGGCTAATTTCGTCGGCCAAAACAATCTTGCCGTCGGCAGTCTTACCAAACTCAATTTTGAAGTCCACCAAGCGGATATTCACCTGTGCAAACATCTCGATAAGGGCCTTGTTGATACGCTCGGTGAGGCTATAAATCTCTGCGAGTTCCTCGTAGGTAGCTGCGCCCAGAGCCACAGCGTGGTGGTCGTTGATAAGGGGGTCGCCAAGCGAGTCATCCTTATAGCAAATCTCGTAGATAGTGTTCGAGGGGATAGTGCCCTCCTCAATACCCAGACGTTTGGCCATCGAGCCTGCAATAACATTGCGAACAATCACCTCCAAAGGCATAATCGACACCTTCAAGCAGAGCTGATCACGCTCATTAAGAGTTTCGATGTAGTGGGTGGGGATACCTGCCTCGCGGAGTTTGTGGAAAACAATGGTCGAGATACGGTTATTGAGCACACCTTTATTCTCGATAGTTGCCTTCTTAATGTTGTTGAATGCGGTTGCAGCGTCCTTGTAGTGAATAATTACCCTATCCTCTTGGTCGGTTGCATACACCTGTTTTGCTTTGCCCTCATAGAGCATCTCTAACTGTTTCATTTCCTGATGATTTTATTATATAATTACACAAATTTATTTCTTTCTGAAATATGCCACAGCATTGCGGAAGAGGTTTTGCTCCTTATTGCCCGCAATGTTCTTCATAAGTCCATCCTCGTAGCGCTCCGAGTGGCCCATCTTACCGAGCACCCTACCCTCGGGCGAAATGATACCCTCAATAGCCTCCGTTGAGCCGTTGGGATTCTCAGGCGAGTGCATAGTTGCCTGTCCCTCGCTATCGGCATACTGGAAGGCAATCTGGCCGCGCTCCCTAAGCTCTCGTGCCAACTCGGCGCTTGCCACAAACTTACCCTCGCCGTGCGAAGCAGCAATGGAGTGGAGTTCGCCCAAGCTAAAACCTCTCAGCCAAGGCGAAGCCACCGAAGCCACCCTTGTGGTGACAATCTGCGATATGTGGCGATGGATGTCGTTGTGGAACAAGGTGGGCGACTCCTCGTTGAGCTGACCAATCTTTCCAAAGGGAAGCAGGCCCGATTTAACCAGTGCTTGGAATCCGTTGCAGATACCCAAAATCAGACCGCCACGCTCGTCCAAGCGGCCAATGGCCTCTTTCACCAAGCTGTTTTGCAACACATTGGCAATAAACTTACCGCTACCGTCGGGCTCGTCGCCAGCCGAGAAGCCTCCGCTAAGAGCCAATATATGACACTCATCAATCATCTGAGCCATCTGTCGTGTGGAGCGTTCAATATCCTGGGCTGTAAGGTTGCAGAATACCGAAGTGCGTACCTCAGCTCCCTCGCGAGCAAATGCCTTAGCCATATCGTAGTCGCAGTTGGTGCCGGGGAATACGGGCAGATAGACCACTGGGTGTTCAACAGCTTCGCCGGGCCATACGGCACACTCGCTACCCGAAGTAGCATTCTCCACCTCGCCCTGTTTGCCACTGCAATCGGGATAAATCTCCGTAAAGCGGCAGCGATTGGTCTGATAGAGTTCCTCAATCGACATCGAGCAGCCATTTACGGTCAGCACCTTGCTCTCGGTTGTGTGGCCCAAAAGTTCAAAGTGGGGATAGTCGAGTTCCCTATTGCTCTCAATCAAAATAGAGCCATAGTTCCAACCGAACAAATCCTCCTCAGCCACACTCACCTCAGCGCCTATCTCATTACCAAAGCTCATCTTAGCCAGCGCCTCTGCCACGCCACCAAAGCCAATGGCGTAGGCCGAAGTGATAGCGCCCGAGTAAATCTTATGGCGCACGGTTTCGTATATATCAATAAGTTCTGCCGTATCGGGCATATAGTTTGCCAGAGGAGTGTGGCGCACCAGATAGAGGTAGCTACCCGCACTCTTCCACTCAGGACTAATCACCACCCTACTATCCACCGCGGCAACACCAAATGCCACCAGCGTAGGAGGCACGCTAATGTCGGCAAAAGTACCACTCATAGAGTCCTTACCGCCAATCGAAGGCAATCCCAGAGCCACCTGCATACGCAGTGCGCCCAACAAAGCTGCCATAGGTTTGCCCCAAGCCTTGGGCGAGTTCATCTTCTCGAAGTACTCCTGATACGAAAAACGCATCTTGTCGTACTCAGCACCCGCTGCCACAGCCTTAGCCACAGCCTCCACCACAGCATAGGCAGCGCCGTGATAGGGACTCCAACTGCTCAGATAGGGGTTGAAACCAAAGGCCATAAGGCTGGCTGTATTGGTGGTGTGGTTGCCAACGGGCAGCCTCTGTACACTCACCTGAGCCTCTGTGCGCTGGGTCTTGCCACCAAAAGGCATCAACACTGTCGAGCGACCAATGCTCGAATCGAACATCTCTACAAGGCCCTTCTGCGAGGTTACATTCTCATCGGCCAAAATAGCCCTAAACTTCTCCTCTATTCCGTTGCCCTGAATCTCCCTAACGAAAGGATTGCGCTCCTCAATAGCGCCCACACAGACTTTGGCATAGTGTTTTGCACCGGCCGAGTCGATAAATTCGCGGCTCAAATCAGCCACCACCTCCTCGCCATAGAACATCCTCATACGGCCCGTATAGGTTACGTCGGCAACGTGGGTAATCTCAATGTTCTCCTCGTGGCAGTAGCTCTCAAACTCCGCCCTATCCTTAGCCTCCACAACAACCGACATACGCTCCTGCGACTCGCTAATAGCAAGCTCCGTAGCATTCAGGCCGCTATATTTCGTAGGCACTCTATCGAGATAAATATCCAAGCCGTCGGTAAGCTCGCCAATAGCAACACTCACACCACCTGCGCCAAAGTCATTCGACTTCTTAACAAGGCGTGTAACCTCGGGACGGCGGAACAGACGAGCAATCTTCCTCTCCTCGGGAGCATTACCCTTCTGCACCTCGCTACCGCACTCCTCAATCGACGAGGCGTTGTGCTCCTTCGACGAGCCAGTAGCGCCACCTATGCCATCGCGGCCGGTGCGGCCACCAAACATCAAAATCACATCGCCCTCAGCAGGAGTTTCACGCCTAACATTCTCGGCCTTAACTGCGCCTACAACAGCGCCAATCTCCATACGTTTGGCCACATAGTTGGGGTGGTAAATCTCCCTAACGTGGGTTGTAGCCAATCCAATCTGGTTGCCATACGACGAGTAGCCGGCAGCAGCTTTGAGCGAAATAACCCTCTGGGGCAACTTACCCTTCAAGGTCTGGCCCACAGGTAGGTAGATATTGCCTGCACCGGTAACCCTCATTGCCTGATAGACATAGCTCCTACCACTCAGCGGGTCGCGGATTGCGCCACCCAAGCAGGTCGAAGCGCCACCAAAAGGCTCAATCTCGGTTGGGTGGTTGTGCGTCTCGTTCTTGAACATCAAGAGCCAACGCTCCTTCCTATCGTCCACATCCACATCGACATAGATACTGCAAGCATTGTTCTCCTCGCTTTGCTCCATATCGTCGAGTAGGCCCTGTTTCTTCAAGTAGCGAGCGCCAATGGTTGCAAGGTCCATAAGGCAGAGGCTCTTATGCTCTCGGCCCAATTTCTTGCGTATGTTGTGCCACAGCTCAATTGCGTCGGCAATATCGTCCGACACAAACGAAGGCTCAACCTCAATATCGGTCAGCTCCGTGGTGAAAGTGGTGTGGCGGCAGTGGTCACTCCAATAGGTGTCCAAAATACGCAGCTCTGTTTCGTTGGGCTCTCGTCCCTCGGCCTTGAAGTAGCTAACAACCTCCATAAGGTCGTCGCCATTCATTGCCAACCCCATCGACTTGCAGTAGCCCTCAGCCTCGGCAGGAGTAATCTGGCAGAAGCCTTCGAGCCTTGCCACCTGCTTGGCAGTTGCCCTCTCGGCAGGAGCGAGCACACTGAGATTCTTCTGGCGTGCCTCTACCGAGTTGATGCAGTAGCGAGCAATCTTGTCGAGCTCCTCGGGGCCCACCGTAGAGTCGAAAATGAGCAACTTTGCGCTACGGATTTCGCCCTCGGCCGTAGGTTCGAGCAGTTTGATGCAATCCTCAGCCGAAGCAGCCCTCTGGTCGAACTGACCGGGCAGGCACTCAATAGCCAAGTGGGGCATACCGCCAAAATCCACTTCGTAGCTAACCTCGTCGGTGGCTCTTTCGCCAAAGACACGGTAGAGGCTCTGCTCAACAAGGCTGTCGGCATAGCCAAACAAATCGTAAATACAAAGTACTCTCATTGAGCCTATATTGAGGCCCAAGTTGGCATTAAGTTCGGCGCGGAGGCTTTCGGCCTCCACCCTAAAAGGTGTACGTTTTTCGACAAATATACGGTGACTGTTCATCGTTTGGGTTGGTCTATGGAATAATAAAAATCTTCTAAAAAGTGGGTTGCATCGTCTGCCTTAAATCTCCGACTCCAACACTTTGCGTGCTTGCTCGGCGCGGAACTCATCCAAGCGCAGCTTCAACTCAGGGTCGGTCACGGCCATCATTGCAATAGCCAGCAGGGCAGCATTTTTTGCGCCATCAATACCAACAGTGGCAACGGGAATACCCGAAGGCATCTGCACCATTGAAAGCAGCGAGTCAAGACCTTCGAGCGAGCGCGACTTGATAGGCACGCCAATTACGGGAAGTGTGGTGAAGGCAGCAACAACACCGGCCAAGTGGGCAGCGCCACCAGCACCAGCAATAATTGCAGCCATACCCCTCTCGCGTGCACCACTAACCCACTCCTCCAAGGCAGCAGGAGTGCGGTGAGCGCTCAGTACTCGTTTTTCGTATTCAACTCCGAATTGTTCTAAAATAGCAGTAGCACCCGACATTACGCCCCAGTCGCTTGTCGAGCCCATAACAACGCCAATTTTCATAGCAAAAACTTGGTTCTATAATTATAAAAACGTGACCGCCAGACTTTTACATCGGCGGTCACACTAATTCTATCGTTTCCAACTGGTCGCAACATTTGCTTTCGCGAAGGCGCACTTCTCGGCCGAATGCACGATTTCTACGCCCCACGACACAGGGCAAACACCTATCGTGTCTGCGCAACTGCGCCAGATAATCATCTCGGCGGATATGTTTCGGGGTTGCCTCATAAAACTTTTAATAGTAGTACCCAAGATGAGAACTTTGCAGCCTCATTGCCGGGTCGCTAATTAAATCCAAGGGGTTTCCTTTCGGTTATCAATATCCAACT
>JAGBVY010000048.1 GCA_017630115.1 Tidjanibacter sp.
CTCACCGATAATCTCGATATTCTCAGGGTTAAGGCCACTGATAATCTGGTCGATAGAGGTGATTTTGCCAACCTCCTCAATTATGTTTTTGTCGTGGGGAGCAATCACCTGCGAACCATCCTCCCAGTAGGCCTTGTAGCCATTGTATTCGCGAGGGTTGTGGGATGCGGTAACCATAACACCGCTCTTACAACCCAACTCACGGATAGCAAAGCTAAGCTCAGGGGTGGGGCGGAGCGACTCAAACAAATATACCTTGAAGCCGTTTGACGCGAAAATGTCGGCGGTGCGCTCGGCAAACTCGCGGCTGAAATTGCGGCAGTCGTGACTTACAGCCACTTTTATCTGCTCGCCAGCAAAACACTTTTTCAGATAGTTGGCCAGACCCTGTGTGGCCATACCTACTGTATATACGTTCATACGATTGGTGCCCACGCCGAGGATGCCCCTCAGACCACCAGTACCAAATTCGAGGTCCTGATAGAAGCTTTCGGATAGCTCCTTGGGGTCGTGCTCCATCAGATGCCTTATCTGCTGTTTGGTTTTTTCGTCGTAATTTCCATCGAGCCATTTCTGTGCTCTGTCAAGAATGTACTGTTCCATAATTGTTTAAGGTTTATTATAAGTTTTATTTATATTCTTTCCTTTTGGCAATCTAAAATTCCAATATGCAAATATACTATTTTTTCCGTCAATTCTCTATATCAGCGTGTTAAATTGTTACCAAAAAAACACTGAAATTTATGCATAGCAATTAACTTTAATTATGCAATAGAAAAACATATTTTTTTTAACAATTTTATGCACAATTTTGTAGTCGAAATCAAATGTTACCCAATTCTATAAATGATAGCGAACACGACAACATACAACGACGTATGGCAAAACTGCTTGGCTCAAATCAGAGAGCAAACCTCTGAGGAAGAGTTTGTTAAGTGGTTTGAACCTATCGTGCCGCTGGGCTACGACGGCAAGACTTTGCGTCTTCGTCTGCCCAGTGAGAATTGCGTGTTCCACATTGAGCGCAACTATATCTCATCTTTGCGCCCAATCATCTATCAGCACTTCGGTAGCAACACCTCGTTGCGTTATTCGGTCCCTTCGCCAGAGCAGAACGCTGCTGAGCAGCAGAGGGCTGCCGAGGTTGCAACCAAACAGATGGGTAAGGTTGTTGCACAGGGCGACACGACAAAGATAAAAAATCCTTTTGTTATTCCCGGCATAAAGAAGCTGGAAATTCCTTCGCAGCTGAATCCAAACTACACTTTCGACACCTTTATTGAGGGTGATTGCAACCGTTTGGTCAGGAGTGTTGGTATGGCTGTGGCTCTCGAACCGGGCAAAACCGCCTACAATCCGCTCTATATTTTTGGCGATTCGGGCTTGGGTAAGACTCATCTCGCACAGGCAATTGGTATGGAGATTAAGCAGCGCCATCCCGAGTTGCAGGTGCTCTATGTGTCGATGAATAAGTTTCAGGCGCAATACACCACTGCTGTAATCAATAAGGAGCCCAACGACTTTATCAACTTCTACCAAATGGTTGATGTGTTGATTATAGACGATATTCAGGAGCTTTCGGGCAATAAGGGTAGTACGCAAAATGCTTTCTTCAACATTTTCAACCACCTTCACCTGACCGGCAAGCAACTTATTCTAACCTCTGACAAACGCCCCTCGGAGCTAAGTGACATCAGCGAGCGTCTTCTAACCCGTTTCAAATGGGGTTTGGCTGCTGAACTTACTCAGCCCGACTACGACACCAAGGTAAAAATTATCCACGACAAGGCTCGCAAACTAAATGCCGAACTCCCCGAAGAGGTTGTGACCTACTTTGCTGAGAATATCAACGGCAATATACGCGAGATTGAGGGCGCTCTGTCGGCATTGGTGGCAAACGCCAACTTCTTAGGCCGTAAGATTACAATCACTCTGGCCAAAGAGGTGCTTAAAATGTATGTCAAAATCAGCCCTCAGGAGATCTCTATCGAGCATATCCGCAAGATTGTCTGCGAGTATCTCAATATCGACGAGGCTGTATTCGATTCACCCAAGCGTACGCGCGAGATTGCTCAGGCACGTCAGATTGCCATGTATTTGTGTAAGCAACATACTAAGTCGCCACTCTCGGCTATTGGTGCGGCCATTGGTGGCAAGAACCACGCCACAGTGCTTCACGCCTGCAAAGCTGTGACCAATCTTATGGAGACCGACAAGTCGTTCCTCCAACTCGTAGAGGAGATTGACCGTATGGTCTTGGCTAAGTAGAATTAGGATTTTTTAACATAAAAACACAATTATCTTTTTGGGTAATTGTGTTTTTTTATGTAATTTTACGATGGCAAATATGTCTAATTGATAAACAAACCATTGAATATGCTGAAACTTGGCGAAAAGGCTCCTGTGTGGGAGGGCATAACACACGAAGGTGTAAGTGTGAAATCAACTGATTTCGAGGGTCGAAAACTTATCCTCTACTTCTATCCCAAAGACAATACGTCGGGTTGCACATTGGAGGCAAAGAGTATGCGCGATGGCAAAGAGGCACTTGCCGCAATGGGTTTTGAGATTGTGGGTGTAAGCCCAGACAGCGTAAAGTCGCACCAGAATTTTTGTGCCAAGCACGAACTGAACTTTACACTCATAGCCGACACTGACAAGAGTATTGCCGAAGCGTTCGGAGTGTGGCGTGAAAAGAGTATGTGTGGACGTAAGTATATGGGCATTGTGCGCACAACCTTCATCATCGACGAGCGAGGCCACATCCTCCACATCTTCGACAAGGTGAAAACCGCCGACCACTGGCAGCAGATTGCTGGGTGGGCCGAGCAGACCCTGACTAAGGACGAGTTATTTCGCCTTTACGAGGTCAAATAAATGGCAAAATAATTAGAATATAAAATAGATAGTATTATGGCAGAAAAAGCAACGGTTGATCCAGACAAACAGAAAGTATTGAGCGCTGTGTTGGATAAAATCGAGAAGGATTTTGGTAAAGGCTCAATTATGCGTATGAATAGCGAAAGCATTGAGCAGGTGGCAGTTATCCCCACCGGTTCGATTACCCTCGACCATGCACTCGGAGTAGGTGGCTACCCCAAAGGACGTGTGATTGAGATCTACGGCCCCGAGTCGTCGGGTAAAACAACGCTGGCTATTCACGCCATTGCCGAGGCGCAGAAGAGTGGCGGTATTGCCGCTTTCATCGACGCCGAGCACGCTTTCGACAGCTTCTATGCTGCCAAACTCGGTGTTGATATCGACAACTTGTTGGTGTCGCAGCCCGATAGCGGCGAGCAGGCATTGGAGATTGCCGAGACGCTCATCCGTTCGAGCGCCATCGATATTATTGTAATCGACTCCGTGGCAGCGCTTACGCCCAAGGCCGAAATTGAGGGCGAGATGGGCGACTCGAAGATGGGCTTGCAGGCAAGGCTTATGTCACAGGCGCTCAGAAAACTAACTGCCGCCATTAGCAAAACCAAGACCGTCTGCATCTTCATCAACCAGTTGCGTGACAAAATCGGTGTTGTCTATGGCAACCCCGAAACCACTACCGGTGGTAACGCACTGAAATTCTACGCCAGTGTGCGTATTGACATTCGCAAGACCTCGGTTATTAAAGATGGCGACGAGCAACTGGGTACTCGCACCAAAGTTAAGGTGGTTAAGAATAAGGTTGCGCCTCCTTTCCGCAAGGCGGAGTTTGACATTATGTATGGCGAGGGCATCTCGAAAATTGGTGAGATTCTCGACTTGGGTGTCGATTTCGGCGTAATCAAGAAGAGCGGCTCGTGGTACTCCTACAACGACAATAAGTTGGCGCAGGGTAGGGATGCAACCAAACTACTCCTCCAAACCAATGAGGCTCTGGCTGCCGAGATTGAGGAGAAGGTGCGCTTGGCTCTGAAAGAGTCGAAGAACAACTAATCGAAATGTGGGTTGGTTGCCCACGCTAGGTAACGTGGGTAACCGACTTCCCCATAAGCCACTGCGGCGCATATGCGACCTTAGGTCACTGACAATCAATCTTTTTCTTTACTCAAACACCATCATACTATGGCCGGATACACAGCAGAAGACGAACAGATTATCGGTCAGCAATTCAATGATCTCCTTACCTCCTGCAATAAGATTTGCCATTCGGAGGCCGATTGGGAAATGATAAAAAAAGCCTTCTTCCTTGCAAAGGAGGCGCATAAGGGTGTGCGCCGTCGCTCAGGCGAACCCTACATTCTGCATCCGATTGCTGTGGCCAGAATTGTTGTGTGCGAGGAGGGGTTGGGTGTGAAATCCACTTGCGCGGCTCTGCTCCACGATGTGGTGGAGGATACGAGCTACACGGTGGAAGATATTGAGAATCTGTTTGGCCCCAAGGTGGCCTCAATGGTTGATGGACTCACCAAGGTGGCTGCGGCTCTGAATGAGGATGTGTCGGCTCAGGCTGAGACGTTTAGGAAAATTTTGCTAACGCTCTCAGATGACATCAGGGTAATTATCATAAAAATTGCCGACCGCCTTCACAATATGCGTACGCTTGGCTCAATGCCTCGTCACAAACAGATAAAAATCACGAGCGAAACGATGTATCTGTTTGCTCCTCTGGCATATAGGCTTGGTCTTTATGCAATCAAAACCGAGTTGGAGGACCTTTCGCTCAAATATATGTACCCCGAGGAGTATGCCACCATTCAGGCCAAAATGGAGGCTACGGCAACCGAGCGCAATGAGTTTATTGAGCGATTCATTCAGCCAATTAAGGAAAAATTGTCGCAAGCAGGTATCGACTTTACCATATCTGGCAGGGTGAAGACTGTCTATTCTATATGGTCGAAGATGCAACGCAAGCAGATTCCTTTTGAGGAAATATACGACCTCTTCGCCATCCGCATTATCTTTAAGCCCAATGAATTAACGCCTGAAAAGGCGCAATGTTGGCACATTTATTCACTCCTCACGGATATTTATACTCCTAAGCCCGACAGGATACGCGATTGGGTGAGCTTCCCGAAGGCCAATGGCTACGAGGCTCTCCACGCCACGTTTATGCGTCCCGACGGTATTTGGGCCGAGGTGCAGATTCGCTCGGAGCGTATGGATGAGATTGCCGAGAGGGGTTTTGCCGCCCACTGGAAATATAAGCAGGAGCACGATACTGAGGATGAATTTGACAAGTGGCTGAAAGATGTGCGCCACGCAATGAGTCAGCCAACCGGCAACGCTGCCGACTTCTTAGAGAACGTCAAGATGACGCTCTATATGACTGAGATGGTGATTTTCACCCCCAAGGGCGAGGCTCGCAAGTTTCCTGTGGGAGCAACGGCCCTCGACTTTGCCTACGACATCCACACCAACGTGGGAAACACTGCCATCGGCGCAAAAATCAACCACAAGATAGAGTCGATTTACACCAAACTCAATAGTGGCGATCAGGTGCAAATTCTCACTGCTGAGACTGCTCACCCAACAATTGAGTGGCTCGACCACGTTGCTACAATGAAGGCCAAGCAGTCAATCATTACCTATCTTAAACGTGTGAGACAAAACAATATAGAGCGAGGTATCTCTATTTTTGACAATCGTATGCGTGAGTTTGGCATCACTCCAAGCGCCCGTCTGTTCCGCAAGTTGCTACCAGCCTACGACTGTACCAATAAGGATGAGTTTTATAGCAAGCTCGGCTCGGAGATTATCAACCTTAGCGACATCGACTCTATCCTGCGACAGAACTCCAAAAACAAAGTGCTCAAATTTTGGACTTTTGATTTTGCAAGCGGTAGTAAGTCGAAAGATGTGATTGTCAAGAGTAGCAGGGACGTGGAGAGCATCGGCGAGCAGAAGTTTGTTCCGGCTGAGTGTTGCAACCCAATCCCCGGCGATAACATCACTGGCTACCGTGACCCAATTACGGGCGACATCATCGTGCATAAGACCGATTGCGAGGAGCTGATTAGGCTTGCGGCTCAAAAAGGCGAAAACCTGGTAGGCAACATTAAGTGGGCCACCTATAAAGCAGAGTCCTATCTTTCGGAGATTCGCCTCAGGGGACTCGATAGGGTGGGCGTGCTTCGCGATTTGGCTCAGGTCATCACCGTGGAACTTGATATAAATATACGCGAATTGAAGATTCAGAGCCACGACGGAATTTTTGAGGGCAAAATAAGTATTTATGTTCCCGACACAGAGAGCCTATATTCGCTTATGGATAAAGTTGGTAAGATTAAAGGAATTGATAAGGTAGAACGTGTTTAATAATTGAAATTTAGATATATGGCAACAATTTTTAGCAAAATAGCTGCGGGCGAGATTCCCAGCTACAAGGTAGCAGAGGATGAGAACTACTACGCATTTTTAGATATTGCTCCCTTGGCTAAGGGACATACTCTGGTAATTCCCAAGCGCGAGGAGGACTACTTGTTTGACCTGTCTGACGAGGAGTTGGCTGGTATGGTGAAGTTTGCGAAGAGGGTGGCCGAAAAGCAGAAGGCCGTATTTGGTTGCAAGAAGGTTGCGATGATTGTCTTGGGTCTCGAAGTGCCTCACGCACATATTCACCTCATCCCAATGAATAGCGAATCGGATGTTGACTTCCGTAAACCAAAGCTCGAATTGACAAAAGAGGAGTTTGTGGAAATTGCCAAAAGTATTGCGATAGAGTAGGGGAGTACCCTCGGTTTTAATTTTATGGGCTATTTCTTTTAGGATAGCCCATTTTTTTGCATTAAATCGCACGCAAAACCAAAGTTCAATCTTTTGAATTTATAATAGTAATTTACTGATTACCAAACATATATTACCTTACA
>JAGBVY010000049.1 GCA_017630115.1 Tidjanibacter sp.
AAATCAGCCTTATTTACAAGCAAAAAGTGCAAAAATTATCAATCTAAGGGGGTATTACACAAGCAATAAGATTGTTGCAAGGCGCACAAGAAAAGCGACACCGCAGCTTACTGAACGTAAGTGAGGATGTCGCTTTTGAAATTTGGTGCAAAAGTTACCAACAAGGCGCGCTCGAAAAACAAGGCTGTGATTAAAAATACTTAACCTCCTTACCCTCGATGGCCGAAATCAGGCCATTGGCGAGCGAGCTTGCTCCGATGCGCCACAAAGCGGGGGTGCACCACTCCTTGCCCAAAATCTCCTCAACAATGGTATAGAAGAGGGCAGCCTCCTCGGCCGAGCGGATGCCACCAGCGGCCTTGAAGCCCACCTTGCGACCTGTCTTCTGATAGTAGTCGCGGATGGCGGTACACATAACCACAGCGGCCTCAGGGGTGGCGGCAATAGGAATCTTGCCAGTGGAGGTCTTGACAAAATCGGCACCTGCAAACATTGCCAAGAGCGAAGCCTTGCGGATGAGCTCGGGCGTTTGGAGCGCACCGCTCTCAATAATCACCTTAAAGATGGTCTCTTCGCCAGCCTCCTCGCGGAGCATTGCAATCTCGTTGGCCATAGGTTCGTAGTCACCTTCGAGCATTTGGCCCACGTTGATAACCACATCTATCTCGTCGGCACCGTTCTCCACAGCCATCGACACCTCCAACATCTTCACCTCAACGAAGGTCTGCGATGCGGGGAAGCCTGCGGCAACGCTCGTAACACCAATGTCGGTGCCCTCAACACCCAAACCCACAACATCTACAAATGAGGGGAAGACGCAGATGGAGGCCACATTGGGGATGTGGGGGAAGTGCTGCTGGAAATCGACAGCCTTCCTAACAAACCTACCAACCGATTGCACCGAATCTTTCTCGGTGAGGGTCGTCAGGTCGATGGTGCTATAACAGAGTTTATAGACCTCTGCATTCTGATTGCGGATAGACTTTTCGCGTGCCTCGGCAACAAACTGTGCCACCTCAGCCTCACTCATTGCAGGGCCGTACTCGGCAAGAAGTTTACTATACTCCATAGCTCACTATTATTTGGTTAAATTATTTGATTCTGCTATTTAATGAGTTGCAAGATAGTGATTTTTTTTGAACTCTCTGCAATTTGGGTGCCCCAAACACAACTTTACTCGTTTTTCTCGGGAAGCTCGATGTGGTCGCTACAACCAACACTCTGCTCTATGCCCGTTGAGCGCGAGCCCACCAAGCCCATACCTCCCTCGACATTGCTGTAAATCTGCACAGGCTCACCAAACATTGTCCCCTCCTCGGCCAGCTCCACCGAAAGAAGATAGCGGAAAAGGTGGACGTCTATCTGGTATATCTCACACCACGCCTCCGAGCAGACTACATACTCAGGGTGGAGCAAAAACTCCATCAGAAGAGAGTGTTGTTTGCCATTGATAAACTCGTCGCCAAAAAAGACGTGGGTACTATCGATGGTCGCACCCAAAATATCGTCGAGCACATCGCTCATCCTACCGCCCATAAAGACCTGGTCGGCATACTTGGCCGGAGTACGAAAACTTCCGCCACTATAACTCGTAAACAATCCTGCCGAGAGCCAGTAGTAGTTGTTCGGCTCCTCGGGGTCGGTAAGCGGCAGTGTGATGCGACCCGTAATATAGTTGGTCTCGTCCAACCCACCTGTCACAGCCATATCTCCCACCTCGGGCAAGGAGGGTATGGTTGTACTGCCCTTCACCTCGGCACCAAGGCGCTTACACGAGGCCCTAAACTCCACCTCGTCACCCGAGCGCAACAGCTCCGAGCCTTTGTAGTAGAAGCTGCCCATAGAGTTACCATAGACATCTTTCTCTTCGACAAGCACCATCTCCTCAACAAACTCACCCCCAATGTAGAGCCTTACCGAAGCATCCTTGACATCGGCATAGTCGGCATAATCATCGAGGAAAAAACGGCTCTCACTCAGATAAACCCTGGGCGAACTGTTGGCTGTAACCACAGTATTCATAACCAATTGGGGGGTCATTTGCTCACCCCTAAACTCCACGTCGCCCTCACACGACACAAAACCCACCAACAGAGCCACCAGAAGCCCAATGCGAAGAGGTATATTCATAGCTATTTGTTTCATACGAAAGTCTGCGATTTAGAATTTATAGGAGTATGTTATGCTGGGCATAATTGGGAAGAGGGTGGCTTTTTTGAGCCTACGCACCGTCTTGTAGTATGCCTCCTCGCCCTCGCCCTCCACAACTGTCTCGTCGGAGGTGTAGAGCAAAAATGGGTTCATATTGTTGTAGGCATTGTAGATGCTTATATTCCAAGTACGCACACCGTGGCGTTTCTTCTTGTGGAAGTTGATGCTCACATCGAGGCGATGATAGGCCTCATAGCGGTAGTTGTTGCGCGAGGGGATGTGGTTAAGACTCGAAGAGGCTGCCTCCGAGTTGGTGGGATAGAAGTCATCGGGCAGAGGCTCGTAGGTTTGTAGAGCCAAAGTGGCGCAGTTGCCAGAGTTATAGACCTACGTTGCCGACAGGTCGATACGCTCGGAGAGTTTGTGGGCCACCGTGATGCTCAAATCGTGGCGACGGTCGTACTTGGCCGGGAAGGGAAGCCCGCGATTTATCTCCTGTCCCGGGCGGTTGAAAAGCCTCATCGACTTCGACCAAGTGTAGCCAATCCAACCCGTTGTGCGACCCACCGAGCGTTGGAGCAGAAACTCCAATCCATAGGCCCAGCCGTCACCCATAGCCACCTTATCCTCCCAACCCGAGGAGGTAGTCAGCAATGAGGCTCCGTCGCGATATTCGAGCAGATTATGCATACTTTTGTAGTAACCCTCCACCGAGAGGTCAAACAGACCCGGGATGTCGTAGAACAGACCCGCCGAGTATTGCGACGAGCTCATTGGCTTGATGCGGTCTGTAACAGGCACCCACAAATCCGAAGGAAGACTGATGGTGTTGTTCGAGAGGAGGTGGACATACTGGGTCATATAGGCGTAGCCGAGTTTGGCAGAGAGGTTGTCGACCAGCAACAAACGACCACTTAGGCGGGGCTGCAACGAGTGTTAGAACTCGCCACCAACCATAAATCCCGAATAGTTAAGACCCACATTGGCCTGCAACCTGTCGCCCACCGCAATTTCATCCTCAACATAGGCCACCATCTCGTGGGCAAAAATCACCTTCTCGCCAAACATCTCGTCGATGGTAATGAGTGTATCGACCTTCTCGCCCGTATCGGGGTCTATCATATCGGCGCTAATTGAGGCCCTTGCCACCGCCACGTCGGGCGAAAACTTATGGTTGATATAGGCGCCTCCAAAGCGCACACTATGTTCAGCCGAGGGGGTCCAGCTCATATCTATCTTAGCCGTCAGGTCGCTGATGCCCGAGTTGGCCCCAACGGTCACCTCCGAGAATGTGCTCTCGGTGATCGATGTATTGGTGGCCTCAGTGCCGAAACTCAGGTTGTTGCGATAACGGGTGTAGGTGGCCGAGGCATCCATAAAGAGCCTTGGCGACCAAACATGATTCCAACGTGCCGAAGCAACCATATTGCCCCATTGCCAGTTGGTTTTAAGCCTCACCTCGTCGCGCGACTCGCCATCCCACACATACTTTTCGCGCAGGTTGAGATAGATTGCATCGTCGCCCATATAGAAACTCAAAAACAACCTGTCGCGAGGCGAAAAGTTGTGGGTCAGCTTCACGTTTAGGTCGTAGAAGTAGTAGCCTCCATAGGCCCTGCCATCCTCGAAGGCACTCGACGTGAGGCCCATAACCAAAGGCAGGGTGAGGATGTCGCTATACGTTCTACGCAACGACACATTCATTGCAGTTTTGCCCTTCCAGAGAGGGCCGTCGATGCTTATCTTGGAGCTAATCAGACCAATACTCACATTGCCATTGTAGGCATACATATCGCCATCCTTGGTACGCACATCGACAACCGACGAAAGGCGACTACTAAATCGCGCAGGAAAGCTACCCTTGAAGAGCGTCACACTCTTTATGGCGTCGGGGTTGAAGGCCGAGAAAAAGCCTCCCATATGATTGACATTGTAGATTGGCACGCCGTCGAGCAACATCAAATTCTCATCGGGGCCACCACCCCTAACATAGATGCCGGCCGACCCCTCCGAGCCCGCCTGCACACCCGGCAACAGCTGCAATGCTTTCAGCACATCTTGCTCACCAAAGAGTGTGGGTGTGGCCTGTATCTGAGCTATGGGCACCTCTATGGCTCCCATCTGCGAACTCAGAGCACCACTATGTCGGCGGTCGCCATAGACAACCACCTGCTCAATGCCCACAGCGGGAGAGAGCATTATGTTGAGCTCCACATCACCACCGAGCTCCAACTCCTCAACGTGGGGGGCATAGCCCACATACGAAAACTCCACCCTCACCTTACCACTGGGCAGAGTGAGCGAGTAGAATCCATACTCATTGGTGGTGGTGCCGAGAGAGGAGCCTGACTCGTAGATTGTTGCACCCAGCAGGGTCTCGTGGCTCACAGCATCCCTCACCAAACCGCTTATGGTGTGATGCCGACGTTGTGCCGCAACCTCTGGCACGGCCAGCAACGACACAAAGGCCAACAATAGCAACGAAAGTCTTGTGGGGCGATTGTTCATAATATATAAAAATAGGTATCCGTTTGGGGTTTACACAACAAAGATACTATATTTTGAGGGAATTGAAAATGGAAAAATGAAAATTGAAAATTATTGGGGAGGTTAGGGAACTTAGGGCCCCTAAGACCCTTAAAGCCTTTAAGGACTTAGGTCTTTTGACCTTAGACGTTAGACGTTAGACTAAAAACACATATAACGAGATGAATGCAAGGCATACAAGAAAGCGACCTCCGCGCATAGTCGCCTATGTAAGGAGGTCGCTTATCGATGTATAACGTAGCAGTCGCTCGTTATATGCGTTTTTTAGAGCTCTACACTCTGCAACAACTCATAGAACTCAATGTCGTTCTGTGCCTGTGCTTTCAACTCGGGCTCAGCAGCAACAGCAGCTTTCAAGTAAGCAGCAGCTTTGTCGGTGTCACCCTCGCGGTTGGCGATGATAGCACGAACGTAGTCAGCCTTTGCACCCTTAACCTCAGCGATGGCAGCCTTAGCGCCCTCGATGTTGTTGTCGCAAAGCTCAGCAATAGCCAAGTTGTAGCCGTTGAGTTTAGCCTTAGCCTCCTGATAGTTACCCTCTGCGATTGCGATAGCACCCTCGGTTGCCTTCACAGCCTCAGCATTTGCGCTACCAGCATATTTCTTAGCAGCCTCCAAGTCACCCATTGCGAGCGAAATAGCAGCCAAGTTACCTGCTACCTCGGGAGCAGCCTCAGCCTTCTCGAAAGCAGCTTTTGCCTCGGGCAATTTAGCCGAGAGAACGTAGCAGATACCAAGGTTGTTGTATGCGCGAGCGTCACCGTAGGTGTTAGCAGCCAACTCGTAGATAGCAATCTTCTCAGCAACATTGTTGGTGAGGGTTGCAGCGTGGAGCATATGCTCAACGTCGAGTTTGGTGCAGCCACCCTTAGCAGCAGCCAAAATCTCCTCGTCGGTCAAACCAGCGTAGGTAGCCTCAACAGCAAAGCGGGTACGACGCAACTCGGGAAGAATCTCCTTAGCCAATACTTTGAATACAGCGCTCATATTCTGAATCTCCTGATCGCGCTCGATGGGCGACGAGTACATTTGGAGTACATTCAAGATGAGGTCTTTGTCCTCGATGTCGGAGTTCTCAACCAAGGTCTTGAAACCATCCCAGTCCTCACCGTAGGAAGCGATCTCGTAGTTGAGACCCTCGATACCTTTGAGCTGTTTCTTCATAGCCTTAGCACCAGTCTGGCTACGCTTCTCGGAGAGTTTGTTGTTGAATTTCTCAGGACCATCGGGCGAAGCATAACCCGAAGCGTAAACGTTACCAAGGGTGGTACGCTCAGCCTCTTTGTTGGCAGCTACGAAATCCTTGAAGAGCTTAATCTGCTCTGCGGTGAGCTGGTTCTTACGAACAGTCGAGGAGTTAATCTGGTATTTAATCTCAGCCTCAGCGGTGGTAACCGAGCTACGCTCGAAGTTAGCCTCCGAGAAGTGGTAGTCGCTACCATTTGCGCTTACCTTGCCATTCTCGGCCAACACACTCTCAGTAGCGGCAGCAGCACCTACGCCAGCAGCCAATGCCTGAACAGCGCTTACACCCTTAGCAGCAGCGATGGTTGCCCAAGGAGTAAAGTCGGCGGTCTCTTTGCAATCGTCGTAGCATTTAGCCTCGATGCGGAGCTCCAAAGTACCAACAGCAGGTTTGTTGAAGGGGAAGGAGATGTGCTGAGTGTACGAGCCACCCTCGAAACGGCTGATTGCGGTGTAGTTACCTACCACATCCTCGCCCTGTACATACTTGGGAGCGCACTCAATCTCACCGTCGCCATAAACAAATACGGGGGTGATTTTCAGTACGGTCTCAGCATTGAAATACATCTCGGGGAAGCTAACGGTAATGTCAGCATCAACGGTAGAACCTTTGAGGGTCAAAACCTCAGGCACACAGGTAACCTGAATCTGGTCCTGCTTCTTCTGCATTTTCTCATAGCACTCGCCGCAGCTAACCATTACGGAAGCTACCATAGAAAGCACCAAGCTTACAGTTGCAAATCTTTTCATAAAATTGTTTTGTTTGTCAGTTGATTATTATTGTTTATTGTCTTTTGTCTGTTTGCTTCACACGCCTTTGTGCTCATAAAACATCCTTTTGTGCCGATAGTGGTTTAGACCGGTTGGACCGTTCTACACCACTACGACTAACAAAAGTATATATTTTTTTTGAATTACACTGCCCCATAGGGGCAAAATTCACTTTTTAGCACTATTTTTTCTCGCGGCGCTCGGGGCGGTGGCCACCTTTGTGCTCACCTTTGGGGCGTGCGGGCCTCTCAGCGGGCTCAACATAACCCTCGGGTTTGGGCAGCAATACCTTCCTCGAAAGTTTCAGTTTACCAGTCTTTGCGTCGGAGCCAATGAGCTTAACCTCAATCATATCGCCCTCTTTAAGGCCGGTCTCCTCCATAGTCTCAAAACGCTTGTAGTCAATCTCCGAGATGTGCAACAAAGCGTCCTTGCCGGGAAGAATCTCAACAAATGCACCAAAAGCAACAATCGAACGAATCTTGCCGTTGTAAACCTCGCCAACCTCAGGCACAGCTACGATGCCTTTAATGCGAGCCAAGGCTGCATCCATACCCTCTTTGTCCTGACCGAAAATATCAACAATACCCTTGTTGTCCTCCTCGGTGATGGTGATGGTGGTGCCGGTAGTCTTCTGAATGTCCTGAATAACCTTACCGCCGGGGCCGATAACAGCACCGATAAAGTCCTGAGGAATAACAATCTGAACGATGCGGGGAACAAAGGGACGGAAGTCCTCGCGAGGCTCAGCAATGCACTCGGTGAGTTTGCCGAGGATATGCATACGACCCTGACGAGCCTGTTCGAGAGCCTTAGCCAAAACCTCATACGACAGACCATCAACCTTAATATCCATCTGGGTTGCGGTGATACCGTCGGCAGTACCAGTTACCTTGAAGTCCATATCGCCCAAGTGGTCCTCATCGCCCAGAATGTCGGACAAGATTGCATACCTGTCACCCTCCGAGATAAGACCCATAGCAATACCCGATACGGGTTTCTTCATCTTCAAGCCCGAATCCATAAGTGCCAAAGTACCAGCACATACGGTGGCCATCGACGACGAACCATTCGACTCCAAAATGTCGCTCACCACCCTAACTGCATAGGGATTCTCCTCGCCTACGGGAACCATAGGTTTCAGAGCCCTCCAAGCCAAGTTGCCGTGGCCAATCTCGCGGCGCGAGAGGCTGCGTGCGGGCTTAGCCTCGCCAGTAGAGAAGGGAGGGAAGTTGTAGTGCAATACAAACTGCTCGCTACCCTGATTCAGAACCTCGTCAATCATCTTCTCATCGAGCTTAGTACCGAGGGTTACGCTGGTCATCGACTGGGTCTCACCACGGGTAAATACAGCCGAGCCGTGAGCGCAAGGCAGAACGCCCACCTCGCACCAGATAGGACGAATCTCGTCGGTCTTACGACCGTCAAGCCTCTTACCCTCGTCAAGAATCATATTCCTCATAGCCTTCTTCATCACCTCGTCGTGGAAGTAGCGGTGAATCATACCCTTCTTCTCTTCCAACTCCTCCTCGGTGAACTGCTCGCAGAACTCTGCTTCGAGCGCCTCAAAAGCCTCGCTACGCTCGTGCTTAGCGCTACCTGCGGTAGCAATAGCATAGGCCTTGTCGTAGGTCTCAGCCACAACTTTGGCCTTCAACTCCTCGTCGTTTACCTCGTGGCAGTACTCCCTCTTGACATCCTTGCCAAGCTCCTTGGCCAACTCAATCTGAGCCAAGCACTGGGGTTTGATTGCCTCGTGAGCAAACTTGATGGCTTCGAGCATATCGGCCTCGCTAACCTCCTTCATCTCACCCTCAACCATAAGGATGTTGTCGTAGGTTGCACCAACCATAAGGTCGATGTCGGCATCTTTATTCTGCTCGAAAGTGGGGTTAATCATAAGCTGACCATTCACCCTTGCTACCCTCACCTCCGAGATGGGGCACTCAAAAGGAATGTCCGACACAGCCAAAGCTGCCGAAGCAGCCAAGCCAGCCAATGCGTCGGGCTGAATATCTTTGGCAGCCGAGATGAGGTTTACGGTAACAAACACCTCAGCGTGGTAGTTCGAAGGGAACAAGGGGCGCAATGCGCGGTCGATAAGCCTTGCTACCAGAATCTCGCTGTCCGAGGGGCGAGCCTCACGTTTGAGGAAGCCACCGGGGAAACGACCTGCTGCTGCATACTTCTCGCGGTACTCAACCGAGAGGGGCATAAAGTCACAATCATCTTTGGCATCTTTGGCGGCCACTACGGTTGCGAGCAACATTGTGTCGCCCTGCTGAACAATCACCGAACCGTCGGCCTGTTTGGCATACTTGCCAGTCGAAATAGTAATCTCGCGCTCATCGTCGAGGCGGATGACCTTTTTGATTTCGTTGTACAACATCTTTGTTTTCGTCTAATTTATTTTTGCATCCAATTGGTTTTCAACAACTAAGCGATTTTGGGTCGCAGTGCACACCTCTCTCCCAAAACCACTCTCCCAAACGTAAAGCAAAGGCAAGTACCAACGACTGGAACATTGCCTTTGCTGTTTGGGTTCTCTTTGTGAGTAGCCGATTACTTACGAATACCGAGAGCTTTGATAATAGCCCTGTAACGCTCAATATCTACTCGTTTGAGATAGTCGAGCAACTGACGACGTTTACCTACAAGACGAAGAAGTGCACGCTGGGTGCCAAAGTCGTGACGGTTCTGTTTCATGTGCTCGGTAAGGTGGTTGATACGGTAAGTAAAAAGTGCTACCTGGCTCTCAGGCGAACCTGTGTCCACTTTCGATGCACCGTACTGGCCGAAAAGCTCCTGCTTTTTCTCTGCGTTCAAATAACTCATTGTACTGTAAAAATTTAGTTATGTTCCACTTTACGACGAATCCGCCTTATTCGAATATCGCCAAAGCGTGGCGCAAAGATACACATAAAATTGAAAG
The DNA here is from genome assembly GCA_017630115.1 of Tidjanibacter sp. GTDB lineage: Bacteria > Bacteroidota > Bacteroidia > Bacteroidales > Rikenellaceae > Tidjanibacter. The sequence continues at coordinate 9,647 of JAGBVY010000049.1, forward strand.
TTGAAAGTTGAAAATTGAAAATTCGTTGAAAATTAAGCAAAAAACACCTGTTTAGCCTCTGGATTGGGGCTACGAATTGGCCAAGCCGAGCCGATTGCCCCACATTTTTCTATTTTTCCACTTTCAATTTTCAATTCCCCCTCCTATCTTTGCACTATGAAAAACGGAAAAATTGCCATACCCATTTTGCTTGTCGCCCTTGTGGTGGGGCTGATTGTTAGCGACTGCCAGCGCAACCACTCGCGCAAGGCTGTACCCCACACCACCCTTAGGGGTGAGGCGTTGGGCACATTCTACCAAATAACCGCCCTCGGTGAACTTCCAAAGGAGTTCCAGAGTCAGCTCGACTCTCTTTTTGCCGAGGCCAACAACTCAATGAGCATCTTCCAAAAAAGTTCGCTTCTGAGTCGTATCAATCGTGGGGAGACCACCACCGCCGACCCCCACATCGCCCACTGCATCGCTCTGGCTCAGGGCGTTAGTGAGCTTTCCGACGGAGCCTACGACATCACCATACGTCCCCTTGTGGAGGCTTTTGGCTTTGCAGACAAAGATCCCAATTACAACATCAACGTCGATTCGCTCCTCGGCTTTGTGGGCTACCAGAAGCTCTGCCTCGACGGCTTGGAGGTTGTCAAGAGCGACCCTCGCGTAACCATCGACCTCAACTCGGTGGCCAAGGGCTACACCGTCGATTTGGCCGCACAACTGGTGGAGGCTACGGGGTGTAAAGACTACCTTGTTGATATTGGCGGCGAGATTTACTGCCGAGGCACAAATCCCTATGGCGAGGCTTGGGGTGTGGGCATCGAGACCCCCTTTGAGGGCAATTTTTCGCTCACAGGCGAGCACATCACCACCGTTGTGAGGGTGAGTGAGTGCGGTATGGCCACCAGTGGCAACTATCGCAACTATCGCACCGACGACAAGGGCAACAAATATACCCACATAATCAACCCACACACGGGCGCGAGCACCTCCTCGTCGCTCCTTTCGGCTACGGTGTTGGCAGAGAGCTGTGCGCTGGCCGACTGCTACGGCACAATGTTTATTGCCCTCGGACTCGACAGAGCTCGTGAGGTGGCCGCAAGGGAGAACATTGCCGCCTTGTTTATATACGACGATGCGGGCACAATGAGGGTCGAAAAAAGCG
>JAGBVY010000050.1 GCA_017630115.1 Tidjanibacter sp.
ATGGCAAATTTGCCATCCCTTGTGTCGTGAGCCGAAAGCGGGACTCGAACCCGCGACCTTTTCATTACGAGTGAAACGCTCTACCACCTGAGCTATTTCGGCACCCTCACTGATGTCGTTTCGGTTTTATCGACCGCAAAGATACAACGCAAAGTTGAAAGTTGAAAATTGAAAGTTGAAAATTTTATGCAGCCATCGCTGTTTTGTCCCCAAACAACAGCAAGCTCCGCCCCCAAACAACAAACCCACCCTACGGCCAAAATGGTCGCAAAGTGGGGTTTTGTAGCAATATCAGGGCCCGTCAGAATCGAACCATTATCGACAGATTGGGGGATAATTTTCGTCGGCCCAACCGAGCGCGCGGTTACTGCAATTTTATATCCTCAATCGACACAAGTTTATTGACAATAGCATAGATTGTCAGGCCCGCCGGAGTGTGAATCTGCAACTTCGAGGTGATGTTGCGACGGTGGGTGGTGACGGTGTGTACCGAGAGGCACAACTCATCGGCTATCTCCTTGCTGGTTAATCCCTTAGCAATACAGGCTATAATCTCTTTTTCGCGCTTGCTGAGCTGCTCCTGAGAGTCGTCCTGCTCACAAACATCATCCTCGCCGTAGCCCGCTCCACAACTGATGAGCGACTGCTCGGCCCTCTTTACGGCGGGCACAAAAATGTTGTCCTCCACCAAGCAATGGAGCGCTATGTCGCTCTCGCAGTTGATGATGTCGAACAAGACCGAATGGAGCAAATCGCCGCCGCCCACCTGAGGATAGTAGCGAATTATGACATTCTTCAACTCAGCCAATTTATCGGCCAATCGCGAGTCGCGGTTGGAGTGCTTTGCAGCAAAGGTTTCGATGGTATAATCGCGGTTGAGATACCCCCTCATAAGGGCATCAACATAGGCAAAGACGGTGGAGTTTTCGTGCTCCATATGGCGACGCACCTCGGCGACATAGTCGTCGTAGAATTTCAAAATCAAGAGCGCAACCTCATCCTTGCCGGAGCAGTCGATGGCCTCAATCAGCTTGCGTCGTATGGCGGGGAGGTTGAACTCCAAGAACCAAATGTGGGCCTTACGCAGATACTCTATAAGCTGTGCGAGCGAAATGTTTTGGCTGTCACAATGACGACCACTAGTGAAGTTAGCCACAGCAATAAATGTATCTGTATCAACACCTTGCATCGCACATATATCACCTACGGTTTTATCGCCAAAGCCAAGTGGAATACCAAAACGGCTCAGCACAAAAAGCAATGCTCCATTGTCGTCAATAAGGTCTCTCATCTTATCGCCTGCGCGATATGCCAAGGGTGTGGGTTGGATACTCATAATTGATTGCGAGTGAAATTTAGTCCACAAATGTACGATTTTTTTGGATACTTGCACTACCCTATTGTTGGTATTATTGTTCGTCACAAGAGGGAATTCAAAATTATTAGGGAGGTTAGGGGATAGAGCCTATATGCCCTATATGCTGGGTTCACTGGGTTTACTGGGTTTACTGAGACTACTCAGTCCTCTCAGTCCTCCCAGTCCTCCCAGTCCTCTCAGCAACTAACCTCTCCGTCGCATACGCGACACCTCCCCTGACATAGGGGAGGAGTGGTTGTGAGGCGAGAGCAAGGCTTGCGAAGCTGAGGAAACCGCAGTTTACTGAACGTAAATGAGGATTTCCGAAGCAAGCGTAACGCAGCTATCGCCCACAAGGCACAGCCGAAAAAAGAGGGGTGGCAAAAGCCACCCCTCACAACTCTTCTATCTAAACACTAATTACTGAATAGTAGCAGTGCCAGCGTTGAAGTTGAAGGTAGCGGTCTGGCCAGCGGTCAGGCTAACAGCGTTGTCAGCGTTGAAGTCACCAGCGTTGCCACGGTAGATGATAGCGCCGTCCTTAGCGGAGAACTCCGACTTCCAAGGATCAACACCCTCGAGCTGTACATAAGCGCGGAGAATGCCAGCAGCGGTAGCGGTAGCGGTAGCGGTACCGTCAGCGTTTACGGTCAAAGCAATCTGACCAGCGTTGGTTGCTTCCCAGCCACCAAATGCATCGCCAAGAGCGAAGAGAGGAGCGGGTTTAACGATAATTTTACCATTGTCGTTAGCGTCAACGTAGATGAGGTAGAGACCGTCAGCCTCAACCTTGTTGTTACCAGGAGTTACGAAACCGCTGTTCTCGCCCAGGGTGCAGAAGTCACCACTCCACTCCTTAACGCTGCAGAACTTGAACTCGGTGGTGGTGGTCATATAGCGAACTGCCCAGAACAGACCGTCAGCACCGTTTACGGGGGTCATAGTAACAACGTCAGCCGAATCCCACTTCCAGTCACCAAACTCGTTACCGATGATGTACATATTCTCGGGAACGCTCAGAACGAGGTCAGCAGTTTTCTCCATCTTGTAGGAGAACGATTTGTCGAACGAGCCACCAGCGTTCTTGTAGGTCAAGGTAATTTTGTAGATACCTTTCTCCTCAGCAAGGATGTTGGTCTGACCACCAGGAGTCATAGTGGGGCCGAGGTTGGTATTGGCCTTAACGTTACCAGCGTCGTCGAGCTGAATCTTCCAGCCGTGACCGTAGGCAAACTTGAAGCCCTGACCGGCTTTCAAAGCTACCTCCTCGCAAACCCAAGTGATAGTGCCATCCTCAGCGCGGTTCATAGTAGCCTCGGTGAAGCCCCAACCGTTGTTATCGCCACGGATACCCATACGAGCGGGAGCAACAAGGATAAGAGGATTGTTCAGGTCACCGCCAAGGTTCTGATCGAGAACGATGTGGTAGAAACCAGTCTCCTCAACCTGCATTGCGGGAGCGTCAGCACCTACAACCAATACACCACGACGGAAAGCATCGCGGGGCTGGTCGCCATCACCCTCGGGAAGGTGAGTAGGAACCTCCAAAGCCGAGCTGTAACGAGTTGCCTCGCCAGCTGCATAATATACGAGCTCGAAATCTTTACCGCCCTCGAGCCATACATATTTCTCGAACATACCGTTACGGGTGGTTACGTCAACCTCGTTGATACCAGCAGCCATACCCCACTCAGCAGTGATTTCGGTTGCGCCAGTAGCCTCGCCAGTTACATAGAAACCATCCTCAACAATGTTGTCAAAACCATTGTTGATTGGGTCTTTGTCATCTCCGCAAGCGGTGAAGCCTGCCATAAGTGCCATAGCACTCAGAAAATAAAGTACTTTTTTCATTTGTGTAATAGTTAATTAAAAAGGGTTTGTTATTAAGTAAAAATTGTGAGTTTTTCTCTCTTAGTCCTTTGTGTAACCTACGCCCTATGGACTACAAGCCAGTGCTAACGTAGCCGGGGTTCTGAGTCCAATACTTGTTGCCATTCTCGTCGATTTTCGACTTTTCGAGCACCGAGTAGGGGATGGGGAACCACTTCAAGTGTTCACCCTTCTTGGTTACATACTGTACGTTGTCGAACTCGCCGAAACGAATCAAGTCCCTACGACGTACAAGCTCCCAAGCGAACTCCCTACCACGCTCATCGAGAATCATATCGAGAGTGATTGCGCCATAAGCCTGGGTGAACGAAGCTGCACCATTGTCGTAGGCAAACGCACGTTTGAGCATAGTCTGGAAGTCGGGCAGACCCTGAGCGCCGCCACCGGCACCACCCCTGAGCGAAGCCTCCTCTTTCATCCAGAGTACATCGGCGTAACGCATCAGCACAAAGTCGTTCTCGGCCCAAGTGTAGAGACCCTCGCGGTCGAGCTCATACTTAAACATACGAGCACCCGACTGCCAAGTGGTAGCCCTCAGGGGGTCGGTACCATAGGGGTTAGCACCATTCTCGTCGGTGTAGATCTCCAAGTTGGGAGTAATGTTCCAAGGATTGCCAAACTTATCTTTCAGAATCTTCTCGTTCTTCATATCGTAAACAGGACCTACAAGCCAGCCCCAACGATGCTTGTTGGCAGTACCCATACCCTCGTTACCGGGGCCACGAACGTCGCGCTCGTTGTAGAGAGCCAAGAAATCGGGACGAGCCACAAAGCCGTTCCAACCATCCTCTTTCATAGTGCTCCAACCACCATCGGCAGTCTTAACATAGGGCAACGAGAGGTGGAGCATACGGAGTTTGTTGCTCATCGAGCCGTTCGAGCGAGCGTCGAAGTCGGCAATACCATTCTCAACAATCACAAAGATATTCTCCTTAGAAGCCGAGTTGTCGATGAGGTAGTTGGCAAAGTAGTCGCTCTCGATACGATACGAACCGCTCTTGATAACCTCGTCGCAGCAACGGATACAGTTGGAGTAGAACGAATCCTCGGTGTAGGTTGTGGGTTTCTCCACATTCTTAAACACGTTGGTCTGGTCGCAACCAAACGACTCGGCATTCAGATAGAGGCGTGCCAGCAGAGCGTAAGCAAAGCCCTGAGTCACACGACCATAGTGCTGTGCACGGTTGGCGTCGGTAACAACAGCCATATTGGGGGCGTTGCGCTCCAAGCAAGCAACCAAGTGTGACCACACATCCTGAGGCTCCATAAGGGGCTCGGTCTTGTCGGCATACTCCTCCAAGTAGGGAATCCTACCGAAGCAGTCGAACAAGAGGTAGTAGTAGTAGCTACGCAAAACCTCGGTCTCGCCAATGTACTGCAAATAGACGGTCTCACTCATAGAGTCCTTGTAGTCGTTGAGAGTCTTGATGAGCGAGTTGCACAACACAGCACCTGCGATAGTTGTATTCCAGATGTTTTTCAAAGCATCGCCGTGGTAGTCCCAAGTGTGGGTGTTAAGGCTGCGCCAGTAACCACCATCACTCCAGTGCTCCTCGGGGTAGCGTACGGGGCACGCACCCTCATCGGAGGTAAGGAGGTTTACACCCCAATAGCCCCAGTGGTCGTGCATCCATTTCAAATCGGCATAGGCCTGACCCACCAACAGAGTAACGTTCTCCTCATTGGTCATCATATCCTCAATGGTGGGGTTGCCGTAGTTCTGCTCCTCCAAAAGGTCGTCGCAGGAGGTCATCGAAAGGGTGGCTACGGCTGCCAAAATATAAAGTATCTTTTTCATATTACTCGCCATCATTTATTAGTTAAAAGTAACATTCAGACCAACCAAGAAGGTAGCCACGGTGGGATAGAAGCTGGGGTAGCTGATACCGCCGCTCCAAACACCTGTGGTATCAACCTCAGGATCCTGACCGCTATAAGAGGTCAGAGTAAAGAGGTTCTGAGCAGTCATATATACCCTCAGAGCCTTGATAGAGCTCTTCTCGGGGAGGTTGTGGGTGTAACCAATGGTTACGTTGTCGAGTTTGATGTAGGAACCATCTTCGAGGTAGAAATCCGAGAAGTGGCCTTTGTGCGAATAGATGGTGTTGGCGCCATCAACGTCTTTCATAAATACGTTGCTACCCATAGAGGTTTGAGGACCGTAGGCCCAACGAGTTACGTTCAGCACGTCGTTGCCATATACACCACGGAAGAACATTGTGCAGTCGAAGTTCTTGTAGCGGAAGGTGTTGTTCCAACCGAAGGTAAACAGAGGCTGTGCGTTGCCAATAACCTGACGGTGTGCGTCGGTTGCCTTGTCGGCGCTCACATAGCCACCCTCGGGAGTCTCAAACATCCAAGTGCCGTCGCTCTTCTGACCAGCATACTTATAGCCGTAGAACGAACCTACCGACTCACCCTCAATCAGAATCTGGGTGTTGGTGTTCATAATACCGTTCTCACCTACGCCGCCCGAAGTGGTCTGCTTGTAGTTGAAGCCCTTGTCGGGGTCGGAGAGTTTGGTGATATAGTTGCGGTTCAGGGCAATGGTAGGAGTGGTGCTCCAACTGAAATCGCGGCCACGGATAACCTCAGCGGTGAGGGTAAGCTCCAAACCATAGGATTTCATCTCACCAGCGTTGGCAAGCAGAGTAGCAAACTGGTAGGGAGGAGTGGGTACCTCGTAGTCCCAGAGCAGGTCGGTGGTGTGACGATAGTAGGCATCGATGCTACCATAGATGCGGTTGTCGTTCACAGCGAAGTCCAGACCCATATTGTACTCGTGTTTCTTCTCCCACCTCAGGTCGGGATTGACATTCTGGCTCACACCGTAGGTATATACATACTGGCCATTGTACCAGAAAGTACCACCATTGGAGAGCATCGCTACCGAGCGAAGGTCGCTACCGAGGTTGTTACCAGTCACACCATAACCCAAACGGAGTTTCAGGTCGTTGATGTGGTCGGCGTTCATCATAAACTCCTCGTTGTTGATACGCCAGCCAAACGAAACAGCAGGGAACAGACCCCACTTATTGTTGGCACCAAAGCGCGACGAACCCTCACGACGGATAGAGGCCGAAAGCAGATACTTGTCGTCGTAGTTGTAGTTCAAACGAGCAAACATAGCAGCGAGGGTGTTGGAGTTGCGCCACGAACTAGCATTCAGATAGGTCTTGGTTGCGTCACCGTTGCCAATCTGATAGTATTTAGCATCCTCGGTGGGGAAACCCTTGTTCTCGATGTTCTCGCCATCGTAGAGGAAGTGCTGGTAGGAGAAACCAGCCACTGCGCTAACACTGCTATCGCCCCACGACCTAACGTAGTCGGCAGTAATCTCGTAGAGGTTGCTCTCGCTCATATTGTAGCTACGACCAGCCTTACCCGAACCGGTTGCGTCGGTGTTGATGGTCTTGTTGTACCAGTAGCTACGGTTGTCACCCTCCTCAATAGCGGCAAAAGCGTTGAACTTCAAGCCCTCGATGGTCTTAACATTGAGGGTAGCTTTGAGCGAGCCACGGAAGAAGTTGCCATTACCATAGGACTCCTTCTGGTTCATATTCTCCACAGGGTTGGACTCACCGGTACCGGGGGTCATAAAGTAGCCCGAAGGGGTGCTCTCGTCGTAGATAGGATAGGTGGGGTTCAAAATAGCAGCCTGCTTGAAGTCGCCACAGAAGTAGTCGTTGCGATACTGCATATACGACATATCGTACTGCAACTCCAACCAACCATCCAAAGCCTTCTGCGAAGCAGCGATTTTGGCGTTGAGCTCCTCACGGTTGGAGACCTTAGCGATACCCTGAGCATCTTTGTACTGCACCGAAGCGCGGTAGTTGAAGTTCTTGGCCGAACCCGAAATAGCCACATTGTGATTCTGAGCAACTGCCACCGAGCGGGTCAGAGCGCCCATCCAGTCGGTGCGGTGCTCGTTGTTACCATCCTTATCGGTGTAAATCGAAGGGGTAATTTTGCCACTCGAAAGCTCTGCCAAATTGACAAACTCCTCGGGGGTAGCCATACCGATGTTGCCATTGCGTACCGAAACAGAGGCGTAGCCAGCGTACTCAACCGATGTCTGAGCCACGTCGGAGAAGTTGTCACCACGTTTGGTGGTAATGATAATCACACCGTTAGTACCGCGAGTACCATAGATTGCAGCAGCCGAACCGTCTTTCAATACGTCCATCGAAGCAATCTCATCGGGCGAGATGTTGTCGATATTGCTCACAGGCACACCATCAACAATAAACAAAGGCGAGGTACCCGCACCCTTATCGAGGGTGGAGAAACCACGAATCTGCATACTGTAACCGGTGTTGGTAGGGTCACTCGAAGTCTTGATAACATTCAAACCGGCAACCTTACCCTGCAACAGACCAACGGGGTTGGTCTTGATACCGGCGTTGAAATCCTCCGATTTGATAGAAGCAACAGCACCTGTTACCTCTTTCTTCTTCTGCGAGCCATAACCAATCATCACAATCTCCTCAATCTGCTGAGCGCTCTGCTCCAAGACAAAGTTGATTGTGGTGCGGCCAGCCACCTCGTCGTAAGCGTCGGCGTAGCCAATGTAGCTCACCAAGAGGGTAGCATTTTTGTCCACATTGATAGTGTAGGAGCCATCGTAGCTGGTAATAGTTCCCAAGCCGCTAGCAGCATCCATAACGGTTGCGCCAATGATAGCCTCACCATTGACATCTTTTACAGTACCACTCACCGAGAGTTTCTGTGCAAACGCGCCGCCACACATAACCACCAGTGCAAGGGCCAACAAAGATGTCCTCTTAAAACTGAGTAAATGTTTCAACATAAGCTATTAGTTGGTTGTTAAATATGTAAAATTATATATTCTGTTTCGTCTTTTGGACTCTCTCTTGTCTATTTGCCAATTGCTATTGGCAAAAATAACATTTTATAATAATATAGGTATAGTTTCGACGATGTTTGGGTTGAGTAGGGGGACGAATCACCCGTTTTGGGCGACGGGCGGAAGCGCCCCCTACTACCTTTCACTATCGGCCCGACTGGAGAATCATCGTACGAATGAGTCCGTTGAGGCCCTCTTTCTCCATCAGTTCCTCCACCGTCAGGTGCATCCTGTAACGCCAGTAGTGGTTGGCAATAGCGGGGATATTGATACGCTCGCTATCCACGTCGGCCTTACGCACACTCTCGTCCATAGCCAACCAATCCTGCAAGGGCAAGATGGTCAGAGCAGCAGGCGAAGCCAAGTGGTTGCCAACGATGGTGCGGCAAATCTCACCCGAAGCCTCAGCAGGAGCTATGCCCTGTTTCCAGAGAATCTCGTTATAGTAGGCCTGAGTAGTAGCCCTATCCTCACGCCACCAGCCACGCAGAGTGCTCGTGTCGTGCGAGCCTGTGGTGCAAACCGACGCGTAGGGGTAGAGGTTTGTAAAGCCAAACTTATTCTCGGGGTTCTTGGGCATTCGCTGTACTTCAAGCGACAAGATGCCAAGATTTTGCATAACAGGACCAACGCAAGCGGGCACCATACCGAGGTCCTCGCCGCAGCACATCATATGGGTTGCATCCACCAGCGCAGGGAGTTTCTCCATAGCCAGTGCGCCCCAGAAGTCGTTGTGGCGGTGATAGAAGAAGTCGTTGTAGAGTTCGTTGTACCTATCCTTCTCCCACTGACTGAGCCACTGATAGCTCTTGGTGTGTTGTGCCGAGATACGGGGGTGGAAGTGGCCGGGCTTGCGGGGGTCTTCGATAAAGAGCACCTCGCCAGTCAGACCATAGAGAGCTTTCAGAGCCTTCTCGTTTTTGCCACCAAGTTTTTCGAGTATCTCACGCTGAGTGCGATAACCCTCTTTGAGCGAGAAATATCCGTTATCTTTGGGGTCGAGGTAGGGAGTCCAATCCTCGTCACCAAAGAATTCACCGAGGTAGTTGTAGTGAATCTGAGGCTCAACATACCTCTCACGATTCATTGGCAGACCCTTCTGGGCCAACTCCTCGTAGCTATAAGGCATTGCGGGGTTGAAGTAGCCGAGCAGACCCACTACCGAGTCCATAGGAATCTCCCAGATGCGGAAGAAGCCGAGGATGTGGTCGATGCGGTAGAGGTCGAAATAGTCGGCCATCTTCTCAAAGCGCCTCTTCCACCAAGCGTAACCATCCTGAGCCATAAGCTCCCAGTTGTAGGTGGGGAAGCCCCAGTTCTGGCCGTCGGCCGAGAAATCATCGGGTGGCGCACCTGCCTGACAGTTCATATTGAACAGACGAGCATCGCTCCACGCCTCAACCGAGTCGCGCGAGATACCGATTGGAATATCGCCTTTGAGCACCACGCCAAGCGAGCGGCAGTAGGCCACACTCTCTTTGAGCTGACGGTCGAGCTGATACTGCAACCACATATAGATGGCCACCTTACCATACTCTTTCGACTCGGGCGAGCAGAGCTTCTCAACGAGTTTCTTGCTGAAAGTAGCCTCCTTGCCCCAAACTTGGAAGTTGGCGGTGCCTTTCTTATCTCTCAGATAGCAGAAGGCTGCGTAGTTGTCGAGCCAATCTTTGTTGGCCTCATAGAAAGCGGCAAAAGCCTTGGTCTTCAAGGTGCGGCGACCGCTGCGAGCAAACTCCTTCTGGATGAAATCGAATTTGAGCTTAACAACAGCGTCGTAGTCGCACATCTCCAACTCGTTGAGTCTATCGAGCTCCTCACCCTCGGCACCCAACTCGCGGATAGAGAGGTAGAGGGGGTTTAGAGCGAAGATGGATATTGCGCTATAAGGGTAGGAATCCCTCCAAGTGAAGCTCTGGGTGGTGTCGTTGATTGGCAGAATCTGGATAATCTTCTGGCCGGTAGCTGCGGCCCACTCGCCCATCTTCTTCAAATCGACAAAGTCGCCAATACCTTGGCTCTGGCGTGTGCGGAGCGAAAATACGGGGATAGCCACACCCGCACCCTTCCAGTCGAAGTTGCCACGGAAGGTTGCATCGAGGTGCTCGCTCTCCATCTCACCACATACATAGTAGCGACGGTTGCCACCCTCTTCCCACCATACATTGCCATTCTCTTTTACGATAAACTTATACTCAAACTCGTCGCCCAATTTTGCCAAATCGAGCGATGCGGTCCAGTAGGGGTAGTTCTCCAAAGTGAGAGCCACAGCCTTGTCGGCATCCCAGCAGCCCAACGCCTCCGAGCTACCCACAACATAAAGCCTCTGTGAGGGGCGCGCTGTTGGAGCATAGAGTCGGAATGAGAGTTGGTGCTTTGCCCTAAGTTTTACCACCTTCTCAGCGGGGAAGAAGGTAGCGAAGGGCGAAGTTTCATATATATTCTTCATAAGGAAAATTGTTTATAATAATAGCCAAATTATCTTGTAAACTCAATAACCTCGCAACCATAGGCCTCAACAACGCCTCCGTCGGAAGCTACTATGGTGTTGCCAGATAGCACGCTACGGCCCACAGCACCCTCGGGGATGAGTTCGGCGTAGTCACTCCACACGAGGTTGCGGCCCTCGGGAGCGAAGTTGGTGATAGTCAGTACCACCTTCTCGTCGTTGTGACGTGCAAACACATAGAGGTTGTCGGTGCGGTAGAATTGGGTCAGCTTACCGCTTTGAAGCACGGGCTCCGAGTTGCGGTAGCGCAGCAAGGTGCGGGTGTGCTCAAAGGCTGCCTGTTCGTCGGCTGTGCGACCCTCGGCCGTAAACTTATTGAGCTTATCGCTGGGCCAGCCACCCTCGAAATCCTTACGCGAGCCACCGTGACCCTGCGACATATCGCTCGAACGCATCATAATCTCGGTGCCATACAGAAGCTGAGGCACACCACGCGTTGTGGCGATGATTGCCATACCGATTTTGTACTTCCTCAAATCGCCCTCAATGGTGTCGGCAAAGCGCTCAATGTCGTGGTTGTCGAGGAAGGTCAGGAGCATATTGGGGTTGGCATAGAGGAAATCCTGCACCAACGACGCATAGACGCCGTGACCACCCCACATCCAACCATCGGGCTGTTTGGAAAGACCCATAGAGATTTTCTCTTGCAGGGGGAAGTCCATAACCGAAGGCAGACCGCTCGAATAGCCGTCGCGATTGACACTATCGCCCTCCCAGTAGGCGCAGATGGCGGGAACAGAGTTCCAGCACTCGCCCACAATGTTCAGATTGGGATACTCCTCCAAGATGGAGCGAGTCCAGCGAGCCATACTCCACTTCTCGTTGTAGGGGAAGGTATCGACACGCAGACCATCCAAATCGGCCCACTCAATCCACCAGCAGTAGAGCTGACGGAAGTAGTTGAACACCAGAGGATTCTCCAAATTCATATCGGGCATAGAGTAGTCAAACCAACCCTCCTCCATCATCTTCTGGTCGCGCACCGAGCGGTTTACAGGGTCGGCCTGCATCATCCAACCGTGGTTGGTAATAAGAGGTTTCTCTGCATTGTGCACCCAGTCACTCGAAGGGAAGTCACCAGCCCACCAGTGAGCCGTACCGCAGTGGTTGGTCACCACGTCGAAGATGAACTTAATACCCCTCTTATGAGCCTGAGCTACAAGTTCCTTGTAGAGCTCATTGCTGCCATAGCGGGGGTCGATGTGGTAGTAATCCGAGGTGGAGTAGCCGTGATAGGAGGCAAAAGACTCGTTGTCGAGAGTCAGGGGGGTGCTCCAAATAGCCGTAACGCCCAAGTCGGCCAAATAGTCGAGGTGGTCGATAATACCCTGAATATCACCACCGTGACGACCAAAAGGCTCGTTGCGATTGCAACCCTCGGCGCACTCTTCGACGGTGTCGTTGGAGCTATCGCCATTGGCAAACCTATCGGGCATAATGAGATAAACCACATCCTCCGGGCCAAAGCTCTTTCGCTCGGCAGAGCCCTCCCTACGAGGGTCAATATGGTAGGCAAAGGTATGTTTCTTACGACCCTTGCTCAGCGTGATGTTCCAATCGCCCGCAGCCACAACATCCAAATCGAGGAAGAGGTAGTTGGGGTTGTCGGTAGTGGTGGTGCGTCGAAGCACCAAGCCGGCCTCATCAACCTCCACCTTCGAGTCGGCAATGTTGTCGCCGTGGAGCATCAGTTGAAGAGGTGTTTTCATATTGGTAAACCACGACAGGGGCTCTACGCGATCAACCTTCTGCGCGCTCAGCGAGAGCGCACAGAGGGTTGTCAAAATAGTTAGGGTTATGCGTTTCATTGTGGTCTGTTCGATTATTTGGTCTTAACAAGCACAACGTAGTTGTGGGGAGTAACCGAATAGTTGTAGTGACCACCCGTAACAACCACCTCCTCGTCTGTGATGAGGTTTGTATAAGTACCATTGGGAACAGAGATTGCAAACTCCACAGCAGCAGCCCTCAGAGGAGCACTAGCGGCGGGTTTGTTGCCCTGAACGGGAACAAAGATGTCGTTGCCGTTGTCTTTCAACTCCTTGGTACCATCGGCATTGCGGAATACAAAGCAGAGTTTGGTGATGGTGTCGCTTGCAACAACGCCGTAGTAAGCACGAGGACCACCCTTGATGGTGAGCTTCCAGAGATTGCCACCCACGTTGGTCAGCTTGCACTCAGCATTGTTGGTGCTCCAATCATACTTCACATACTTCCAGTCGCTGTCGCTTGTGCTCTTGTCGGTAATAACACCGGTGTGGGCATACATATCGCCAGCGAAACCAGCCATAGTAGTGCCAGTGGCATCGACATAGAGCTCTACATCCTCGGTGGTGTTGTTATAGACAATCGAAGGCTCGGTATAGAGGGTCAGCGTCGAGAGAGCAACAAAGAAGTCTGCACCATTGTTTTTCAGCTCCTTAGTACCGTCGGAGTTGCGGAACACAAAGCAGAGTTTCTGCAACTGCTCGCCCGAAGGTACGCCATAGAAGGCACGAGGACCACCCTTGATGACCAACTTCCACACATTGTCGCTCACTTTGCTCAACTTGCAGTCGTCGGCATTCTCGGTCCACTCGTGTTTTACATACTTCCAATCGCTATCATCAGTACTCTTGTTGGTCAGCACACCGGTGTGAGCCCAGATGTCGCCAGTGAAATTCTCCATAGGAGTGCCGGTGGTGTTGATATAAACCAAAACATCCTCGGTGGTTGAAGCGCTCACAACCGAAGGGGTAGTAAACAGTGCAGGAGTACCAACAACAGAGCCGCCACCACCGCCGCCAGTTGTACCACCGGTCGAACCACCCTCTGCAAGGAAGTTGGCTGCCACAACAACTGTGGTGTTGCCCGAGGTGTAAACCAAGTGTTTGCCACCCATATCCGCATCGCCAACGTTGTAGGCGCTCAGGCTACCCGAAGCGGCGTCGCCATAGAGCTCGGGGTGGTCGGTACGGAACGAAATCACCTTGCTGGCTGCATCGTAGATAGCCTTGCGGTCGGGATCGCTCATATCCTCCCAGCGGAATGGTTTGGCATCGGTACGGCCCTCCTCGGTGAGCTCCCTATCGTCGCCAAGCTCGCCACCCTGCCACATCATCTTAGGATAGGGGGTCAGGAAGTGGAATGCCATAGCGGCCTGAATACGCTTCGAGAGGTTCGACCACTCTTTGGCATCGCCATTGCCGTAGCTTACACCCTTGAAGGCGATGCGCTCCTCGTCGTGGCTCTCCATATAGCTCACACGATTTTTGGCATAGGCACTACCAAAATAGCTCTTATTGCCCTCAGTCCAACCCATAACGGTCTCCTGATAGCCGTAGATAGAGTTGCGCCAAGGCAGTGCGCCATAGGCAGCCATCTCGTTCTCCTCTTGGTCGCTCACGAAGTACTCCAAAATCATATAGCTACCCTCGCTTGCCTGCTGCATAGCGTCGTAGTAGTATTTCAGGTGGCCGATACGGTTGCTATCGTAGGCACGGCAGCGACCATCGTCCTCGCCCGAATTGGTCTGGGTGATACCCTTAGCCAAGTCGAAGCGGAAACCATCGACCTTATACTCTGTGAGCCAGAATTGGAGCATATCGCGGAAGTACTCACGAGTCTTGGGGTGGTCGTGGTTGAGGTCGTTATAGACATTGAAGGGGTGTTTGGCCACAACATTGAAGAAGGGGTTTTGGGCATTGGGATAGCTGCCGTCGTCGCTCCACATCCTCATCCAGGGGAATTGGCCGGTAGCGTGGTTCAACACCACGTCAAGGATAACTGCAATACCTCTCTTGTGGCACTCGTCGATAAACTCCTTGTAGTCGTCGGCAGGACCATAGGCTTTGTCGGGTGCAAAGTAGAAGCAGGGGTTGTAGCCCCACGAGTTGTTGCCGTCGAACTCCTGAATAGGCATAAGCTCAATGGCGTTGATACCCAAAGTTTCGAGGTAGTCGAGTTTGGCAGTAGCTGCCTTCACCGAGCCCTCGGGGGTAAAGTCGCGCAACAAAAGCTCATAGATAGCCAACGAGTTCTTGTCGGGGCGGTCGAAGTTGGGCACCTGCCAGTTGTACTCCTCGGTCGAGGTGGTAAATACCGACACCATCTCAGTTGTCTGGGTGGGATACTCTTTCAGATTGGGATATACAGCGGGGTCAATCCACTTGTCGTTCCAAGGGTCGAGCACCTTCTCGCAATAGGGGTCACCAACCTTCATCTTGCCATCTACCAAGAACTGGTAGGCATACTCAGTGTTGGGTTTCAGACCGCTAATAGTAGTCCAGAAGTAGTCACCATCCTTGTACATAACATAGTCGTTAGTGGGGGCAAACTTATTGAAGTCACCCAGCAGTACGAGCTGCTCTTTGCCGGGGGCGTAGATAACCACGGTTGCCTCTGTGCCATTAACAGTTACACCATCGACAGCACCGGCAGGACGGCTCTGACTCTCGGTCGATTTCAGCGCAGCAGCAGTAGCCGAAGCCTTGGCGGTAGCGCCGTCGGCAGCAGTAGCGGTGGCCTCAAAAACCATATCGCCACCCGTTGCTACGGTGTGAACGTAGCTCACCTTATTGCCCTCCTCGCTCTTCACCTCAGCGCCATTGAGCGTCAGGCTAATGTGAGTGGCATTCTGCGACACAGCCACAACATCCACCTCGGCACCAATGGGATAGATGGCGCCGTGAACAGGTGCAAGCACCTTGACAACCAATGCATCGGCAGGCACAAGGTCAACATAGATGTCCTGACCATTGTTTTTAACCTCCTTTGTACCGTCGGCATTGCGGAATACGAATGCCATTTGGAGAATCTGCTCAGCCTCGGTAGTCTCATAGAAAGCCTTGGGACCACCTGCAATAACCATTGCGTAGATTGTGCCACCAACGTGGGTCAGCTGGCAGTCGGGCATATTCTCGGTCCACTCGTGTTTGACGTGTTTCCAGTCACCACCGCCCGTGCTGGTGTCGGTGATAACGCCGGTGTGGGCCCAGAGCTCCTCGCCCTCCTCAACTGCGCTACCAGCCACATTGACAACAACCACAACATTCTCAGTGGTGTCGGGCGACACAAACGAAGGAATGGTCGAAATCAGAGGCCACACACCATTGGGGTCGATGTCCTCAATGTTGGGAACAACAACGGGTTTGTCGTCGGGTTTGGGCTCCTCGGGGGTAGGTTTGTCGGGGGTAGGATCTTCAACAGGGTCCTCCTGACAGCCAACAAGAAGGGTTGCGGAGGCCAGCAGGGCCAGACCCATAAATTTAATCGTGCTAATAAAAGTGCGTTTCATAGTACGGTTTTGTTTTGTGTATTGTGATGAATTTTATTTTGTTGCTTTCTTGGTTTTGATGCCAAATACGGCCAACGCACCCAACAGCAACGATATGCCTGCAATCACAAGCATAACGGCCTGACCGCTCTGGACCATCTGACCACCAACGGGGATAAGCTCGCCACCAAAGGTTTTCAGCAAGAAACCACCCACCAAAGCTGCCACAATCTGAGGCAAGCAGATGGTGCAGTTGAACAAGCCCAAGTAGGTACCCATCGACTTACCAGAGAGCGAGTTGGTAAGCATCGCAAAAGGCATAGCCAACATTGCAGCCCAAGCTGCGCCAATCAGCAAGAACGACACAAAGAGCATATACTGGTTGGAGATGAAGTAGGTCGAAATGAAACCAATAGCACCCAACACAAGGCTAATCGAGTAGGCAACCTTCTCCTTGCGGAACAAGGGCAACACAAGCGCCCACAAAATAGAACCTACGGCCTGAACAGCAAAGAGTACACCTGTCCAGTCGCCTGCATCTTGGAAGGCCTGCGACTTAGCATCGACCGTTCCCCATACAGTCTCGGCAATTGCGCCAGTTGTGTTGTTCCACATATAGAGGAAAGCAAACCAGCAGAAGAACTGTACAAGACCAATCTGCCAGAAAGCAGCGGGAGCCTTAACCAACAAGGCAAAGATGTTGGTCTTCTCCTTTTTCTCCTCCTTCTTGGCGGGCTCAATACCGTGGAAGGCAGCATACTCCTCGGGGTTCATCTCCTTAACCTTCACACCGGTGAAGAGCACACAAAGGATGAGGATGGCTGCGCCAATGTAGAACGACCAAGTTACCGAAGGGGGAATCATACCCTCGGGAGCGGTGTTCTTGATACCAATCCAAGTGAAGAAGTAGGGGAAGAGGTAGCCCACAAGCGAACCAGCGTTGCAAAGCATACTCTGAATCGAGTAGGCCTTGGTCTTCTGCTCCTCATTGACCATATCGCCCACCATCATCTTGAAGGGCTGCATAGCCATATTGATGGAGGTATCGAGCAACATCAGCATAATGGCGCCAAAGCCAAGTGCAGCCTTAACAGTGAGGTTGAAGCTACCCGAGTTGGGCAACAGAGCCATAACAATAACGGCCACGATAGAGCCAATGTAGAGGTAGGGTTTGCGACGACCCATACGGCACCAAGTCTTGTCGCTCATTGCGCCCACGATGGGCTGAACAATCATACCCATAAGAGGGGGCAACACCCAGAAGAAGCTCAGAGTGTGGGGGTCGGCGCCGAGAGTCGCAAAGATGCGGCTGATGTTGGCGCTTTGCAAAGCGTAGGCAATCTGCACTCCGAAAAAGCCGAAGCTCAGATTCCACATCTGCCAGAAGGAAAGATTACGTTTGTTACTCATAGTTGAAAATTTATTGTGTTTTTGTTGTCGTTTATTGTCGTTTTAGGGTCGGTTTCGGCCACCTCGCAAGCACATCTGCGCCCACCCACGCGCGAGGCCGACACCTATTTTTATAAAATAAGTTTTGCAATTTAGTGCTTTTCTTTGAGAAAACGGTCATAATTTTGACGAATGGCAGATTTTTAGTGACGAGGCAAAAGAAAAAACATACCGAAAACTATTGATTTTCGACAAAAAAGACGTATCTTTGAAAACCTAAATCAACTTTTACAACCACAAAATGGACGCAAGACTAACCAAATGCAGTTGGGTCATCCACCTCTTCGCTCTTGGCCACGCGCTCTCCTCACTCCTGATGGCGCACTGGGGGCTGAATGACGAGATTGTACTCTCGCTACTGACCATCTCTGTGATTATCATTGTGACCCATTTATACAAACTGCCCATTGAGGTGTCGGCTGCACTAGCTGCGCTGTGTAGTTTTGCGGGATTCTATCTTGGCTCGCTCGGCAGCAAATTGCTTACCTCGTCGGGGGTGGAGTTTTTGGTGACTTACTCCAATGAAATCACCACTTTCCTTGTGACCGAAATTCTCGGTTGGGCCACAACCATCATCGCTGCAAGAGGCAAGTAATCTCCCCGGAACTCTATGAACAAAGAACTGCGACGACTAATTGCCGTTATTGTTGCCATTCTGCTTCTGAGGATTGGCCTCGTGAACATCTACGACCACTTTGTGGCACGCGGCGGCATTGACATTTTCGACGCGCTCTCGCTCATCCTTTTCGACCCCCTAAACCTACCCATCACCCTTTCGTTGTCGCTGGTATTGGGCTACTTGGTGCACCGCAGTCATTGGCTCAGCCAAAGGCTTGTGTTTAAGTTTGTTGCGTGGGTTGCAATAGTGAGCCTTTGTTCGCTTATTGCCACCTTTTTGGGCACATCCAAAGGGGGCTACGAGGCGTGGAGCGTGGAGTGGCACTCGGTGGCTTTCACGGGGGTGATTTTCTACACCATTGTACTGGTGGCACTCTACTTGTGGCTATGGTTTCGCTCCTCGCGCCGCTCGGTGTCGGAGTATAGGGCCAAGAGTGAGCGTTCGCAGTATCGCTACACCCAGCTCAAACGACAACTCAACCCCCACTTCCTCTTCAACAGCCTCTCCATATTGGACTACTTGGTTCAGGAACAACTCACCGAGCGCGCCAGCGACTACATAAAAAAACTGGCCAACATCTACCGCTACCTACTCAAACAGGAGGAGTACGACACCATCGAACTCAGCAAGGAGGTCGATTTCCTCGGACTCTATGTCGATATTATGCGTGAGCGTTTCCTCGACGGTTTCGATGTCACCATCAATCTCTCTGAGGCCGACCTTTCGCGCAAGACCGTACCCTGTTCGCTCCAAGTGTTGGTGGAAAATGCCTTTAAGCACAACGCCGTCTCGCCCACAAACAAACTCCACATTGAGATTCGCGGAGAAGAGGGATGGGTGGTGGTTTCCAACAACTTAAACCCCAAGCAAACCCCATCCGAGTCCAATGGCTTCGGACTGAAAAACCTTCGTGCACGATATGACGTTCTGACCGGAAAGAAAATCAAGGTTGAGAGCGACAAGCAGAGCTTTACCGTAAAAATACCACTACTATGAATGTACTAATTATAGAAGACGAGATTCCCTCACGCCTCAACCTACAACGCGCCATTGGCACCATAGCTCCCGATATGAACATTGTCGGAAGCATTGGCTCGGTGGCCGAAGCGGTGGAGTGGTTTGGCAGCCACCCTGAGGGTGCCGACCTCATATTTATGGATGTGCAACTGAGTGACGGACTGGGATTTGACATATTTAAGAAGGTGGCGGTCAAAGGTCACGTTGTGGTCACCACAGCCTACGACAACTACGCTCTTGACGCCTTCAAAATCCACTCCATCGACTACCTTCTGAAACCTCTCGACAAGGAGGCTTTGGCAGGTGCTATCGACCACTGCCGCACACTCTCGCAGTCGAGCACCCCCACCCCCATCGACTACAACGCTCTGGCCGAACTTTTCGCCCCCAAAACACCCTACAAGGACCGTTTTCTGGTAAAACTCGGCGACAAAATCATACTCATCAAAGTGGAGAACATCGTTCTCTTCTACTCCGAGAACAAAACAACCTATCTGGTAACCAACGAGAATAGGGAATACATAATTGACGACTCGCTCGATGCCATAGAGTGCAAACTCGACCCCAAACATTTCTTCCGCATTGGCCGCTCCTACATTGTGGCTTTGGAACAGATACAGGTGGTCACCAAACACTTCGGCTCGCGCTTAAAAGTGCAGTTGCGTTCCTCGCATCGCGACGACCTGTTCGTTTCGCGCGCCCGCTCGACCGAGTTCCTCGAATGGCTCAACGGCAACTAAACACACAACGGGAAAATGAAGAGATTTAGGATATTTTTGCTGACCGCAATAGCTCTGTTTGCGGTGTTTGGAGCAAGGGCACAAACGGCAGATAACTACACACTTACGGTTTGTGGCGACGGCTCGTCGCTGCAAGAGGCCACCGACAACGCCCTACGCAACGCCGTGGGGCAGGCCTACGGGGTTTATGTATCGTCGGACACCGCCATTCTCAACGACAACATCGTGAGGGATGAGATTGGCACCCTCTCGTCGGGCAACATCCTCTCCTACGAGGTTTTGGCCCACACCACCACCCCGCAGGGGCTGCATATGGTTACTGTCAAAACCACCGTTTCGGTCACAAACCTCATCTCCTTCTCCAAAGCAAAGGGCAGTAAGGTGGAGTTTGCAGGCACTCTTTTTGGTGCCAATATGCGCCTTATTGAGTCGGCCAAGAAGAACGAAAAGATTGTCATCGACCATTTCATCAAGCAGGTGGAGATTTTCCTCGACAACTGTGGCCCTTTCAAAAACCCCAAGATATTGGGAAGCACCCCCAAGAAACACTCCGATGGCACCTATTATATAGAGTTGAAATACCAACCGGTGCAGACCTCAGTCCCGGGCCAACTCTTCACTATGCTCTACGATTTTCTCAGCTCTATCTCTCTGACCGATGCCGAGATTGAGATGTATCGCCAAGTGGGCGAATCTACGTTTAGTGCATTTTGTTTGATGAGAAGGGATTACAGTTCGCCCGCTATTGGCAATGGTGCGAATGGAGAAATAAAGAGTTTCCAACTTAGAACAAACCGCATCGGAAAGCTCGGAACTTTGTTGGATAGCACCAAGGATATGACAACAATAATTGCCAAAGATATTGAGGGTAAGGTGATTGCCACACACAAGGAAACCTATCGCAGAGCCTATGGAGGACGTAATGTGGAGTCAAATTTGGGCAGCTATGGTTGCGATTTTGTTTTCCCATATAGGTGGAGGAAGGATGAGGATGGTACAATAACAACAAACAAGTTCTATTACTACAAAGGCACCGATGGCGTTTACACAACGTTTTCGCCCCCAAGAGGTAATGGCACAAATGGTCTTACAATGGAGCAGGTGAGCCGCATCGCCTCCATCGAAATGGAGTACCGATTGGTCTATCAGAAAGCAAAGTAGCCACAGACATTCTATTGTCACTACGGGCGCGAGGAGTCCCTCGCGCCCGTAATGTTTGTATATAACGGTAGCAAATTAAGGGGCTCTTATCCGTAAAAAACAGCCATTCGTCAGAAAGAGTGTAGTTGTTTCGGGAAAAATCACTACCTTGCGCTTTGCGCAAGACAAAACGGCAAAAAACAAATAAAAAATAAAATGAAAACTCTTCTTAAAGTTGCCGCCATCGTTTGCGGCATAATGACTATGGCTTGCAAAACCCAAACTACCGTAGGTGACTTCGCAACCTACCCCGAGTACAAGAAAAATGACCTCGGACTGACCTACACACCCACCAAATCGACCCTCCGTCTGTGGGCCCCCACAGCCGAGAGCGTAACCCTTAGCATATATGCCGAAGGCGTTGGTGGCGAGGCTCTCGAAACCATTGCTATGACCAAGAGCACTAAGGGCACTTGGGTGGCAACACTCGACGGCGACCGCAAGGGTCAGTTCTACACCTACCAAGTGAAGGTCGATGGCAAAGAGCTTGGTGAGACTCCCGGCGTTTGGCCTAAGGCTGTGGGTGTGAATGGTTTGCGTGGCGCTATTGTGGATATGGCCGAGACCAATCCCGAAGGTTGGGCTGAGGACAAGCGCATAGAGGTGGAGAACTTCACCGATATAGTAATATACGAGATGCACCACCGCGACTTCTCGATTGCCAACAACAGCGGCATCACCAACAAGGGTAAATTCATCGCCCTCACAGAGGAGGGTACCACCACCCCCGAGGGTCTGAAAAGCGGCATCGACCACCTCAAAGAGCTGGGAATCACCCACGTTCACATCCTCCCCTCCTACGACTACGGCTCGATTGACGAGGCACGCTTGGAGGAGAACAAATACAACTGGGGCTACGACCCAAAGAACTACAACGCACCCGAGGGTGGCTACTCCACCGACCCCTTCACTCCCGAGGTTCGCATCCGCGAGATGAAACAGATGGTGCAGGCTCTCCACGAGGCAGGCATTGGCGTAATTATGGATGTTGTCTATAACCACACCTTCGTAAACGACGGCTCGAACTTCTCCCTGACCGTCCCCGGCTACTACTACCGTCAGGAGGAAGATGGCGACTACTCCAACGCCTCGGGCTGCGGCAACGAGACCGCCTCGGAGCGTCCTATGGTACGTCGCTATATGGTTGAATCGGTGAAGTATTGGGCCGAAGAGTATCACATCGACGGTTTCCGCTTCGACCTTATGGCCATCCACGACATTGAGACTATGAACCTCATACGCAAGGAGTTGGACAAAATCTCACCATCCATCTTCATCTACGGTGAGGGTTGGATGGCTGGTGGCTCTCCCCTTGCAGGCGAAGAGCAGGCCTCCAAACACAACGGCAAGCAGTTCCCCCGCATTGCCGTATTTAGCGACGACATCCGCGATGGTTTGCGTGGCGAGTGGATGCGTGGTGGCGAGGGCGGTTTTGCTACGGGCGTTGTGGGCAACCGCCAGAAGGAGAGTATCAAATTTGGCGTTGTGGGCGCAACCCAGCACCCTCAGGTTGATTACGAAGCCGTAAACTACTCCTCGGCACCCTATGCCAACAACCCCACCGAGGTTATCAACTATGTTTCGTGCCACGACGACGAGTGCTTGCGCGACAAGATTGACGCAGTGGCAGCCGACGCAACTCCCGAGCAGCGCAAACGTATGGACCTCTTGGCCCAGACCATTGTTATGACCTCGCAGGGTGTGCCCTTTATCTTCTGCGGCGAGGAGCTCTACCGCACCAAACAGCACATCCGCAACACATACAATCTCCCCGATGAGATAAACCGCATAGATTGGAGCCACAAAGCCAAGTATGCCGACGTATTTGAGTACTACAAGGAGCTTATCCGTATGCGTCGCCAGCACCCCGCTTTCCGTATGGCCACCGAGGAGCAACTCGCTCAGAACTTGAAGTTTATCGACTCTCCCGAGGGTACTGTGATGTACACCCTCAATGGCGCAGCTGTGGGTGACGAGTGGAACGAGATTTTGGTTATCTACAACGGCAATCGAGGTGGTGTCGATATGGAGTTCCCTCAGGGCGATTGGAATATCGTCTGTGAGGATGCCAAGATGCAGCTCGACACCCCCCGCCCCTTCACCGGCGGCAGCTTCTATGTTCACGGCACAAGCGCCATCGTAGCGTTCAAATAGGTGGCCAAGTCCCTCTGGCAAACAAAAAAGCAGAACTTCGGTTCTGCTTTTTTGTTATGCACGTTCCCGTAGTGTTTAGTTTCGCCACGAAGGGGGGGGGGGAGGTTTGGAGGGGTGGTCGAACACTCACGCCCCGCACAAAAACGCAACCACCTACCAACGTCGCAACCACTGCGCACAAAAAAAAGACCCTCACAAATGTGAAGGCCTTACCCAAATTAGTAAGCCTCCCCTACGCAAGGGGAGGTTGGGAGAGGTGGTCGAACACTCGCTCCCCGCACAAAAACGCAACCACCTACCAACGTCGCAACCACTGCGCACAAAAAAAGACCCTCACAAATGTGAAGGCCTTACCTGTGCGGGGAGTGGGACTCGAACCCACGCGGCTCTCGCCACCAGATCCTAAGTCTGGCGCGGCTACCAATTACGCCATCTCCGCGTTAGACGACGCAAAGGTAAAAAAAATTTTCAACTTCAAGCACAACTTAACAGTTTTTTGCATACCTTTGTCTCGATGCGGTTCCCGTAATAGGGACTAAGAGGGAATGCCGTGTGAGTCGGCAACAGTTCCCGCTGCTGTAAGCCTCAACCCGCAACTTGTTGGGTTTTAACACTTTCGGACAATCACAATTACGTCACTGATGTGCTGCAGAACATCGGGAAGGCGGTCTGAAAGCGAGGTAAGTCAGAAGACCTGCCACATCGTTTATGGGATTACTCCTGCGGCGAATGGGAGGTTTTCGTGTACTTTTTTTTCGATACCCACTTAGAGGGGCATCCAAACACCAAGCAACACTAAAACAAACTACCGCTCGCAGAGTAAAAACCGCAAGCGGGAGAACTTGTTTTATTTACTTAACCAATTAACAATCAATGTTATGAAAAAGTTGTTTGGGCTTATTTCAATTCTAACTGCCTCCCTTATCTTGGGTGGCTGTAATCCATCTAACGAACCACAAAATGGCGACGAGACCCCCGTGCCATACGAAGAAGGTGTATTTGTGCTCTGTGAAGGGACATACGGCGCCGGCAACGCATCGCTGTGGTTTTATGACCGTGATACAAAAGAAGTTAAGGCCGACATATTCGGCGCTGCCAACGAGGCTAAGTTGGGCGATGTGGGGCAGTCACTCTACCTGCACAACAACACACTTTTCGTTGTGGTAAACAACTCGGGCGTTGTATATGCAGTAGATGCAACAACAGGCGTTGTAGAGGGAATCATCGACAACCTCCTATCGCCCCGATTTATAGCCATAGCTCCCTCTGCCACAAAGGGATACATATCGCAGATGTACACCAACAAAATCGTCATCTTCGACCCTCGTACTATGGCTGTAACGGGCGAAATTACGCTCGAAGGAGTGGCCGACTCGGAGCAGATGGTCATTGTGGGCGACAAGATGTTTGTGGCAGCTTGGAGCAACGGACACAAAATTGCAGTCATAGACATCAACACCGACAAGCAAATCAAAACCTTTGAGGTGGGTGTGCAGCCCTACTCAATGGTGGCCGACAAGGATGATAACATCTGGATTGTGTGCGACGGTGGTAATGAGTGGAGCTCTCTGCCTGAGGGGGTTACAATGGAACAACCTTCGCTTTGGAGAGTCAATTCGGAGACATACGCTACCGAGAGGCTCCACACATTTGCTGCGGGCAGCTACTTCCGTTCGAGGCTTGCGATTAATGGCGATGGCGACACACTCTACTTCATCCACGACGCCGTTTGGGCTGTCGATACCACCTCGGGAGTGTTCCCAACAGAGCCACTAATCACCATCGAAGGCTTTGGTCAGTATGGCCTTGACATCGACCCCTTCAATGGCGACATCTACATTGCCGACGCAAAGGATTATATGTCCAATGGGGAGGTGCTTCGATACAATAGTTCGGGCGCTTTGGTGGACACTTTTGAGGTTGGCCTTTTGCCCTCTAAATTCGCATTCAAATAGGGTAAAAAACAAGGTAAAATAAAGGTACGTTAAAAGACTATGAAAAGGTTGATTATCATACTTTTAAGTAGTGTTTTGCATTTTGGCGTTTTGTGGGGTCAAAATGCCGACACTCTGCGTACCATAGAGGTGGAGGAGATTGTGGTCAGTGCGGCTCGTTCGCTACGCGACATAGGTGTGCAGAAGAGCATTATGAATGAGACTGTTTTGAGGGAAAATTTGGCCGCATCGATGGCAGAAGTGCTTGCCCAAAACAGCACTGTTTTCATAAAATCGTCGGGCAGGGCCACACTCTCCACTGCCTCAATTAGAGGCACAGCCCCATCACACACCTCGGTTAGTTGGAACGGCATAGAGTTGGGCAGCCCAATGTTGGGTATGGTTGATTTTTCTATGATTCCGTCCTACTTTGTCGATGGCAGCGAAGTGTATCACGGGGCTACGTCGGTCAATGCAGCAAGCGGCGGACTGGGCGGTGCTGTGGTGCTTACCACAAACGAAGAGCAACGCCAAGGCATTAGTTTTCAATTTGTTCAGAGCCTTGCCTCATTCTCGACCCACGACGAATATCTACGCATTGGTTACTCCACCCCCAAGTGGTCGAGCTCAACTCGACTGCTCAACTCAGGCTCGCGCAACGACTTTCCCTACACAAACTACGACAAAGTTGGTCACCCTGTTGAGCGCAACAGGAACTGCGGTTACCACGACCAACACATCCTACAAGAGTTTTTCGTGCGAGGTGCAAGGGGTGGCAAGTGGGCCATAAAAGGTTGGTTTACAAACTCTTCGCGCGGCATACCCAAATTGAGTGTCGATTATCGCGACGACGGACTAACCAAGAGTTGGCAAGACGAGCAAAGCCTGAGGAGTGTGGCCGAGTGGAGGCGTTCGTTTGGTGGACTAAGACTCCACAGCGCCGCAGGCTACAACCTCAACTACATCCACTACATCTACCAATTCTCCAAAGGCGGAGGCGAGGTGCAGCGTGGTGTCGATTCGCAAAGCTTCACTCAGCACCTCTTTGCTACGAGTGCGGCAGAATGGAGCATTGGCAACACACTAATGCTTGCAGCCAACCTGAAAGCAAGTGTGTATGGTGTTGAGAGTAGGGATGTTGCCCCCCTTACACCTGTGGGCTACGAGGCCGCGCGTGGGGAGCTAACCTCATTTCTGTCGGCACGCTGGAAACCATTAGAGTGGTTTGGTGTGGCTGGCAATCTGCGCGAGGAGTGGCGCGACGGCAGTTGGTCTCCCATAGTCCCTGCGATGTTTATTGACGTCACCCTTAGCGAGCGCTATGGCATTATAATAAGTAGCTCTGTTGCAAAAAATTACCACCACCCCACGCTCAACGACCTCTACTTTGTGCCGGGAGGCAATCCCCATCTCAAACCAGAGGTGGGAACAACCTACGACCTCGGTATTGAGGGACGAGTTAAGAGGCCTACTTGGCAACTTGGGGGCAAGGCCACCATCTACCGCTCCGACATAACCAACTGGATACTTTGGGCTCCAACGGTGAAGGGATTTTGGTCGCCCGCCAACCTCAGTTCCGTTAGGAGTAGTGGTGTGGAGGCGAGGGCCAACGCAGAGTGGAACTTCGGGCGCGAGGGTACAATTGGTCTAAATGCCATATTTGCCTACACTTCGTCGGTGGACAACTCAGCCGGCGGGGCGCACGTTGGTCAGCAGCTCCCCTACATCCCACTCTACTCTGCCTCGGCAGGTGTGAGAGTTGGGTGGCGCAAGTGGGATTTCGACTACAAATGGCGCTATTATAGCGAGCGAAATACCACCTATTCGGGCGCATCGTTTGGCAATTCGGTGGTGCCAGCCTACCAGATCAGCGACATTGCACTAAGCCGAGGGATGGAATTAAAAAACAAGGTACGTTTTAAGGTACGTTTGGAGGTGTTAAACCTCTTTGGAGAGGTCTATCAATCGGTGCTCTCAAAACCAATGCCGTCAAGGAGTTACGCCATTTCGGTGGAGTGCAAATTCTAAAATTACGACCCCAAAATCGGGGTCGTAATTTTTTTTAAAAAATCGGGTAACAACGGGCAAAAACCACCCCCAAAACAGCGCCAAATAGCAACTTATTGACAATCAACCACATAGCCTTGCGATGAGTGTGGTGGGAAAGAATAATTGAAAATGGTATCTGATTATCAAGCAGTTACAAACCCACTATGAGTTGCAAATTAACGCCAAATTAATTGTTTTAATTCATCCCCGTTGTTAATTTTGCAACAACCAAACACAGTTAAATTCCCAAAAACTTACTATTATGAAAAAAACGCTTATTATTTTGGCAATTGCATCCATTTGTATTGTTTGTGGTAGCTGCAAAAAAAATGTAGATTATTTCCATTACAGCCGAAATTTGATTGACAACAAATCATCGTACTCTTTTGAGGTAGTTGCAGAAGCCTCTGAACAATCAATTTTGGATTTGAAAAATGTACCCAATAGCCACAGTGTTGAGTCCAACGCTTTGAGTGAATGGATAGCCAAGAGCAGCAGGACAGAGGGAGCGAATCCTGTTGTTTCTGGTAGTGCTATCTCCTATTCTTTTTGCTTTGAAAATGGTGTTCGCCACACATTTCAAGGCGAAATTATTGAAAATGATTTTAGGAGTGAGAATAGTTGGACCTGCAATAGAGAAGGTGCAAAGAACGATAGTGAAGGCAGTGTCTATAATACTTATACCTACACCTTCACTAACGAGGACTATCAGCGCATAATGGCGCTCTACGAGTAATGATTGATTTCTACATTGCTAATAAATAAACTAATAACAACTATTAAATACTTTAATAATTATGAAAATACTCAAATCAATTTTGGCAATTTGTGCGGTAGCAAGCATTGCATACTCGTGCGAAGTGACTGGTGGGCCTGAGCTTCGTGGCAATTGGTGTATTGATAACCAGTCCGACGAGCTATTTACCTCCATATTGGTTGGCCTTGGCCCAATATCTTTTACCGAAACCGTAAAAATTTACCCCCAATCAAAACAGGATTTGACAGAGACATCAATAGGTTCTGAATTGGATAATCCTGCGTCGAAATTTGAGGACGGCTCAATACAACTATCATTCGTATTTCGTAATGGCATTATCCATACATTTGAGGGCGAAATAACTGAGCACGATATACGAATAGGGGATAATTGGAATTTGGTGGTTTCTGACGATGAATTAGTCAGAACATACACCTACACCTTCACCAACGAGGACTACCAGCGCATAATGGCGCTCTACGAGTAATTCCTATTTTTAACTCGGGTATCGATACCCGAGTTATTTTACAAGGAGAAGATAGATCGG
>JAGBVY010000051.1 GCA_017630115.1 Tidjanibacter sp.
TGTTATCTAATTTGTTTCATCTATTTCGCCTTCTTGTGGGCGGCGTGGTGCTCCTTGCGCGAGAGGCCAATGAAGACCGACGAGAGCATCGTAAACACATAGGCCTGAATGTAGGCCACCAGCACCTCCAACACCAACATAAAGACCGACAAAAGCACCGAGAAGACTGTCATCACAACATTCATCGTTGTGCCCATACTTACCGATATGAAGACCAAGCAAGTAAGGGCCAAGATGACCGTATGGCCCGCCAATATGTTGGCAAACAGACGCACTGTCAGCGCAAAGGGTTTCGATATGACGCCAAACAACTCTATGACAGGCATCAGTGGTATGGGGAACTTCATCCACACCGGCACATCGGGCCACAAAATCTCTTTCCAGTACTCCTTATTGCCAAAGACATTCACAGCAAACATTGTCGCCAAGGCCATAACCAGCGTCACGGCAATGTTGCCCGTAGTATTCGCTCCACCCGGAAAGGTTGGCACGAGTCCCATAAGGTTGTTGAAGAAGATGAAGAAGAAGGCCGTAAGCAGGTAGGGCGAGTAGCGTTTGTAATCCTTACCCACCGATGGGCGTATGATATCGTCTTCGAGGCTCATAACAAGCATCTCCACCGCACCCACAAATCCGCGTGGCACCTCGCGATAGTCACAACCGCGCCTACGGTACCATCCTGCCACACCCAAAATCACAGCCACCAACAGCAACGAGTTGATAATCAGCCCTGCGGCATTCTTCGTCAGCGATAGGTCGATGGGGCGATAGACCTGGCCATCCTCTCCCACGGCCACCAACTTACCCTCCCACTCAGCACCTTTGGGAGCAACATAGAATCCCTCGTAGGAGTGGCCGTGCGACACTTTCGACGAGGAGAACAGGCTCCACCGACCACTCTCTGCACGCACAATGCAGAGCAACGGAATCTCTATGTGATGACCATTGACGGTGGCTATATGCCACGAGTAGCTGTCGTTGATGTGGTCCATAATCAACCCAACAACATCGAGTTTCTCCTCAACCTCCTCAACCTCCTCGGCAGCCTCAACTGGCGGCTGTTGAACTTCGGCCGGTGTCACACTCTGTGCCCACACGCCGCTCCACAGCGCCCCCACAAGGAGCACCGCAACAAGCATAACTATGTGACGCACAGTGGTTTTCATTGTTTATTGTCGTTTTTCGGAAACCTCCTTAGCGTAGGCCGTCATTGCAGCCCCCTCAAAGAGTGATGTGAGCAAATAGTAACCAAGCGTGTAGAGCAAAAACACGCTCTTGCCAGGCAACTTGGCAGCAACCCACACAAACATCATCACAGCAACACCAAGGAATTTGACACCCCTGAGAATCATAGAGATGACCACAGCCTTTTCTGGTTTCATCTTCACCTGACGTGGGAGCACAATGCTATAAACCGCCTCGAAGAGGTAGAAAAGGGCTGGGGCTATCCACATTAGCGGACTAAAACTCTCTGGCCACCAAACCTTTACCATAGGCAAGCCCAGACCATAGAGCACTGTCGCGCCAATGAGTATGTTTGTTGCTGTTTTTATTTTCATATATACATTTCTCTTTTTATCTCTTTTTTCTACTCGGTGCAGACCACAATAGTATTGTCCTTGACCTCCACAAAGCCTCCGCTCACCTCAATGCTCTCCTGCTCGCCACTTGGGAGGGTGTAGTCAATCCTCCCCGCCTCCAAAGAGGATATGAGTGGCGCGTGGCCACGCAACACCACAAAGGGGGCCTTCGCTCCGGGTAGCAATACCCGTTGCACCTCGCCCTCGAAGATGTTTTTGGTGGGAGATATGATTCTCAGCTGCATTGTCTATGGGTGGATGATTTGTGGGTGGATAATGATGGGTCTGATTAGTTGCCTACGGTGCGACGCAGCAGCTCCTCGCCCTTGGCTATGGCCTCCTCTATTGTGCCAACATTGAGGAAGGCTGCCTCGGGAAGGTCGTCAACCTCGCCGTCGAGAATCATCTTGAAGCCCTTGATGGTATCCTCAATCGACACCATAACACCCTTAACACCAGTGAATTGCTCGGCCACAGAGAATGGCTGCGAAAGGAATCGCTGCACCCTACGCGCACGATTGACAATGGTCTTATCTTCGTCGGAAAGCTCCTCCATGCCGAGAATCGAAATAATATCCTGCAACTCCTTATTGCGCTGCAAAATCTGCTTTACGCGTTGTGCTGTGGTGTAGTGTTCCTCGCCCACAATGTTGGGGTCGAGGATGCGTGAGGTCGATTCGAGGGGATCCACCGCAGGGTAGATACCCATCTCGGTAATCTTACGGCTCAATACGGTTGTTGCGTCGAGGTGGGTAAAGGTGGTTGCGGGGGCAGGGTCGGTCAGGTCGTCGGCAGGGACATAGACCGCCTGTATGGAGGTAATCGAACCGCTCTTAGTGGAGGTGATGCGCTCCTGCATCGTACCCATCTCGGTTGCCAGCGTTGGCTGATAGCCCACCGCCGAAGGCATACGACCCAGCAGAGCCGACACCTCGGAGCCGGCTTGTGTGAAACGGAAAATGTTGTCTATGAAGAAGAGAATGTCACGATTGGTGCCGCCGTCGCGGAACGACTCGGCCACCGTCAGGCCCGACAAGGCCACCGAAGCACGCGCACCGGGAGGCTCGTTCATCTGACCAAAGACCAATGTTGCCTGCGACTTTTTTAGCTCCTCGGGGTCGATGGCCGAAAGGTCCCAGTCGCCACGCTTCATACCCTCCTCGAAGGCCTCGCCATAGCGGATAACACCCGACTCAATCATCTCCCTCAGGAGGTCGTTGCCCTCGCGGGTACGCTCACCCACACCCGCAAAGACCGAATAACCGCCCAACTTCTTGGCCACGTTGCGGATAAGCTCCATAATAAGCACCGTCTTACCCACACCTGCGCCACCAAAAAGACCTACCTTACCACCCTTAACGTAGGGTTCGAGCAGGTCGATAACCTTAATGCCGGTATAGAGCACTTCCTGAGTTGTGGTAAGCTCCTCAAACTTAGGGGCTTCGCGGTGAATGGGTAGTGCGCCCTCACCAGAGAGAGAGCCTATACCGTCGATAGCCTCGCCCACAACATTCATCAACCTACCCTTAATCTGTTCGCCCACAGGCATAGATATGGGGTGGTAGTGCGACACAGCCTCGGCACCTCGGGCAAGTCCGTCGGTGGAGTCCATAGCCACAGCGCGAATGCTTTGTTCGCCTATATGTTGTTGGATTTCAGCAATGAGGTGGCGACCATCCTCGCGGAGAATCTCCACAGCGTCGTGAATGGCGGGCAGAACGACCTGACCCTCATCCGACTCAAAACTAACATCAATGACTGGGCCGATGATTTGCACCACACGCCCACGAATGGTTCTTGGAGTTGCTTCTCCCATAGGTTTTTGCTTTTCGGTTTGCATATTTTTACAAATATACTTTTTTTCTGCCGAAAAACAAGTAGCATAAGCTATTTTAACGTGAGTTTTGCGAATTTAGCGCAATGCAATTAGTTGATTCTCTGCAACCACAATTGTGCGCAAATTGCAATACTCACATTAAGGGCTTTTGCAAAGCCCCTTTAATACTTACATTCCTCCCTAAATCCCTCCTTTGGGAAAGGAGGGACTTGGTCAAAGAGCCTCAGTAAGGCTCTTTGATAAGCGGAAGTTTCGGAATTTCAACTCGTTGAAATTCACGTTATTTTAGCCCCTACGATTTAACAAAAATCTCCAAAAGCCTGCCCTTACCCTCAATCAGAACGTCGGTAGCCTCGGCAGGCACAAGCACCGTCTCCAACTCCGCAAGCTCCACCTTCTGGCCCATAGCACGCAGGCTCACACCGCCCTCAACGCACATAAAAGCCACGAAACTATCCAGCGGAGCGTAGTCCATCTCCACAGCGCCATCTACTTTGAGCAGATTGACCGTGAAGAGTTCGCTCGAAGCAAGCTCCACCGCACCATTGGTTTTGGCCTCCTTGGTTATGTTTAGCCCCTCGCGAGGAGTAAGCCCCACAACCTCGGCAGCCAAGGCGGTGTGGAGTTCGCGTGGGTGGCCATTGTGGTCGAGTCTATTCCAATCGTAGATGCGGTAGGTAATGTCCGACGCCTCCTGAACCTCGGCCAGAAGCACACCCTCGCCAATGGAGTGGATTGTGCCGGCAGGCACCAGATAGGCCTCGCCCTTGTGGACCAAACGCTTTTTCAGATACTTCTCCAAGCACCCCTGCTCAACGGCAAGGTCATATTCCTCTTCGCTAAGCGAACGATTGACATCCAAATAGATAGCTCCATCGGGGGCAGCATCGACAATATACCAAATCTCCGTCTTGCCCCTTGTGCCGTGCATCTCGGCAGCAAACTCATCGTTGGGGTGAACCTGTACCGAAAGCCTCTCGCGTGTGTCGATAAACTTGGTCAGCACAGGAAACTCCAACCCATATCGCTCGTAGATGTCGTCACCCACAAGTTCGCCCATATAGACCTCTATGAGTTCGCTCAGGGTGTTGCCTTTCAACGCACCCTCGCACACCTCCGACTCTGCCCCCTCCAAGCCCGAAAGCTCCCAGCTCTCGCCTATACGCTTGGGATTGACTCCGCGAGGCACTCTCTTGCCTGCGGCTGCAAGTCGTTCTCCTCCCCAAAGGACCTCTTTCATTATGGGGGTAAACTTCAATGGATATAGCATACCTATTTCTCTTTTTCTCTTGTGGTTAAAAACAATTTCTCGTTGGGTTATGGCCACCGGCTCAACAGCAATCTCCGTGCCGCAACCCAACACACACATTTCAGAGAGATTTTACGCCCATTTGTGGGCCCTCCTCCAAGTGCGTCGAAATTCACCCCAAATTTAGTAAAAATCCCGTAGGTGCGAATAAACATAGGAATTTATTGTTACTTTTGTAGCTACATTAAAACACATTTTGCGTATGAAAGAATTGATTAGGGTCGAAAATGTGACCAAACAATTTGCGGGCCACCGAGCGCTCGACGACGTGTCGCTCTCCATACCACAAGGCTCTGTCTATGGACTGCTCGGACCCAACGGAGCAGGCAAAACCACCCTCATCCGTATCATCAACCGCATTACCGCACCCGATAGTGGCAAGGTGTGGTTCGATGGACACCTTCTCGCACCCGAGGATGTGGCACAGATTGGCTACCTACCCGAAGAGAGGGGACTTTATAAGACAATGAAGGTGGGTGAGCAGGCTCTCTACTTTGCCCAACTCAAAGGACTCTCGCGTGCCGAGGCCACCCAGCGACTGAAAAAGTGGTTTGTTAAGTTTGGTATTGAGAGTTGGTGGAACAAGAAAGTGAGCGAACTTTCCAAAGGTATGGCCCAGAAGGTACAGTTTATTGTTACCATTGTCCACGAGCCCAAGCTGCTCATCTTCGATGAGCCTTTCAGTGGCTTCGACCCCATCAATGCCAATCTGCTCAAACAGGAGATTTTGGCCCTACGCGACCAAGGGGCAACGGTTATCTTCTCCACCCATAATATGTCGTCGGTGGAGGAGGTGTGCGACCATATCACCCTGATTAACAAGTCGCACAACATCCTTAGTGGCCCTCTCTCGGAGATTAGGCGCTCACACGGAGGCAACATCTTCGAGGTTGATTTCCGCTCCTCGCGCGAGGAGCTTGTGGCAGCCCTCGGCGCAGCGCCCTGCACCCTGCTCGACGCCTCGGCCAGCGACGACGAGGCAGTCCAAAATGTGGCCGCATCGACTGTTAAGCTCCACATCCCCAACGATGAGGACATTCGCAGCGTAGTGGAGGTAATCAACCGTAGCTGTGAATTGCGCTCCTTCCGTGAGGTTATCCCCTCGATGAACGACATCTTCATTCGTGCAGTGGCCGGTTCTCTCTAACCCTCGCCATACCAATATATATTATATATAACAACCGAGAAAACACTCCATACTATGGGAAAAATAGCAATCATTGCGGGTCGCGAATTTAACGAGCGCGTACGCAAAAAAAGTTTTATCATAACCACCATACTTATGCCCATCGCCTTTGTGGCGCTGATGTTTGTGCCTGCGCTGATGATGAACATCGGCAGCGACGAGCAGCACCGTATTGTAGTGGTGGACCAGAGCGGAATGGTGGGCGAGAGGATGGCCGACACCAAGAGCATCGACTTTACCCCCTCCGACAAGAGCGTCGAGGAGCTTACAGCCGCTCCCGAGGAGATTTTTGGCATACTGGTGGTGGGTAGCGACGTCTTCACCAACCCCTCCAATGTGCAACTGCTCACCTACGAATCCTCCACAATAAACATTGAGAGCGAGATTAGCGAACAAATAGCATCCATAATTGAATCCGAGAAACTCAAAAGCTACAACATTGAAGACATCGACTCCATCTTGGCAGCCATCGAGACCAATGTCTCGCTCAAAGTACGACAACTCAACGAGAGTGGCGAGGCGCAGGATAGCTCTTCGATACTCAACATTGCTCTGGCCTATATCTTCGGATTCCTCATCTATATGTTCGTGTTCCTCTACGGAAATATGGTTATGCAGGGCGTAATCGAGGAGAAGAGCAACAAGGTTATGGAGGTTATGGTGTCGAGCGTCAAGCCATTCCAACTAATGATGGGCAAGATTCTCGGCATTGCCTCGGTAGCTGTAACCCAATTTGTCATCTGGGTGGTATTTATCCTCGTTGTTGGGGCGGCAGCAATGAGCCTCTTGGGAGTTGATGAGATGATGGCCGCGGCACAAGCCAGCGCCGCTATGGATCCCGCAGCACTCACTCAGAGCGCCAACATCCCTGCCATCGACGACGAGATGCTCTCTATTATCAGTAGTGTCACCAACCCCGCCTACCTGCTGCGTATCTTTGGTGGCTTCCTCATCTACTTCATCGGCGGCTACTTGCTCTATGCGGCTATGTTTGCAGCTGTGGGTAGCGCTGTCGATAACGAGAAGGACACCAACAACCTCCAACTACCCATCACCATTCCTCTGATGCTCGCTCTGTTTGTTATGCTCAGCGCAATGCAAGACCCCCACGGTCCTTTGGCCTTCTGGTTTAGCATCATCCCCTTCACCTCGCCCATTGTTATGATGGTGCGTCTGCCCTATGGTGTTCCGGGCTGGGAGCTTGCCCTCTCTGTGGGTCTGCTTGTTGTGACCTTCATCGGCATTGTCTATCTGGCCGGCAAAATTTACCGCGTGGGCGTCTTTATGTATGGCAAGAAACCCACCCTCGGCGAACTCATCAAATGGTCGAGGTATAAATACTAACCTTGGCTGTTTCAGATATGGAAGAGGGAAACCGGTGTGGTTTCCCTCTTCTTTTAGTTTGGTTGAGGGAGGTTAGGGAGGTTAGGGAATAGGGTCTATAAGCCCTATAAGCTGGGTCTACTGGGTTTACTGGGTTCACTGGGTTTACTGAGACTTCCCAGTTCTCCCAGTCCTCTCAGTTCTCCCAGTCCTCTCAGTTCTCTCAGTTCTCTCAGTTCTCCCAGTCCTCCCAGTTCTCTCAGTTCTCTCAGTTCTCCCAGTCCTCCCAGTTCTCTCAGTTCTCTCAGTTCTCTCAGCAACTAACCTCTCCGTCGCTTCGCGCCACCTCCCCTGACATAGGGGAGGAGTGGTTGTGGGGCGAA